>JAIDTS010000144.1 GCA_029060585.1 Muribaculaceae bacterium | reverse complement strand
TTACGGAACAGCACGGGCATCTCCACCAGATACTTATGGCGAAGGAGCCACATGGCAAACTTCACGCCGCCGTCAGGGAGGTCGACAGCGATGTCCACATCGTGGATAGGCGCGCCGAGTATCTCATCCCGCACGCAGCCTCCGACGGCATAAAGATGGCCATCCCACTTTGTGCCCTCGCTAATGCTACGGAAGTAATCAAGTATATTATGATATGTCCGGTCTGTCATGGTCTATCGCTAATCTTGGCAGTCTGAACCTGCATCTTCTTTATATGCTTAATCTGCCATGCCAGCATGAATCCAGCCACGATAGTAGACAGGAAGTCTCCGATCGGGAAACATGACCAGACTCCATCGAGGCCATATACAGGAGGCAATATCATCAATGCCGGAATGAGGAAAATCACCTGACGGGTGAGGGATAGGAAGATGGACTTCGTAGCCATGCCGAGCGATTGGAAATAGTTGGTGACCACAATCTGGAATCCCACCATCCAGAATCCGACAGTAGTGATATGCAGACAGTTTACAGCACAGGTGATCTGATCGGCATCCTGCATGAACAGTTTTGCGATCATTCCGGCGTTAGTAGCACCGATAATCGAACCGGTAGTAGTGATGCAGACGGCAGTCAGCGCCGCCATCTTAAGAGTACGGAAGAGTCGGTCGAATTTCCGTGCGCCATAGTTATAGCCCAAGATCGGCTGCATGCCCTGGCATATGCCTATGACCACAAACACGAAGATCGTCACGAAACGGTTGAACACCACAACAGCCGCGATGGCGTCATCGCCCCCATACTTAAGCAGAGAGGTATTGACGACAGCGTTGACGCAGCTTCCGGCCACATTGATGAGGAACGGCGACATACCAATGTAGAGTATCGAGGTGATCACACGCCAGTCGAACTTGAAAGTACCTCGTTCGAAATGCAGTGTGACATCCTTCCTGAAGAAATGCTGCATGACGAAAATCGCCGTCACCACCATAGATATATCCGTAGCAATGGCGGCGCCCTTAATGCCCCATTTGAACACGAACAGGAACAATGGGGCAAGAATGGAGTTGAGTATGGCTCCTATCATATTCGTCAGCATAGCCTTCTTAGGATAGCCGGATGCACGCATGACGTTGTTGTAGCTGAAAGTGAGGTTCATCAGCACCATGCCGGGAAGCACCCAAGTGAGGAACTCCTTGGCGTAGGGCATGCTTGCGTCGGATGCTCCAAAGAGCCGTAGAAGCGGCTCAAGGAAAAAATAGAAGGCCGTGGTATACAGCACTCCGATAATGACGGTAAGTTGCACAGAGTTGCCGAGAATAATCGCCGCCCTCTTATGATCTTTCTGTCCGAGGACGATGGAAATTCTGGTGGCAGCACCGGCTCCGATAAGCATACCGAACGCTGTGCCAAGGTTCTGCACAGGGAAAGTGACGGCAATACCGGCCACCACGTTTGGATCATCTATGGCATGCCCGATGACAATCGAGTCTATAATATTATACAGAGCCATCACGACCGTTCCTATCACAGCCGGGATACTGTATTTCCATAGAATCTTTCCGATAGGCGCAGACGCGAGTTCCCTCAGACGCTCGTCGGAAGAGTCTTTGGCGGCCATCGATTGTGAATTATCCCTCATTACAGTATGATTTTGAAATTTTTTATTGTGGAATTCTTAATTATAAACAATCAACCGGCGATTTTTATTGTTATAACATTAGGTAATGAGGGAAATAGTATGCGATTCCGCGCCCGAAAAGCCACAAAACAAACATAACAACAAACTTAAATCCAAAAGAAAAATGAAGATCAAAGCATTATCATGCGTATTTCTTGCAGCGTTGCTTCTGCTCGCGGGCTGTAACACAACTAATCTCGGCAAAGGAGCGGCTATCGGTGGCGGTGGCGGCGCAGCCCTCGGCGCAGGCATAGGAGCCCTCATAGGCAAGGGTAAAGGCGCAGGTATCGGCGCAGGCGTGGGTGCCGCTGTAGGCTCAGCCGTAGGCATGATCATCGGCAAGCACATGGACAACCAGCAGAAGAAGCTTGAAGAAGAACTAAAGAACGCACAGGTGGAGAAGACCGAAGTCAACGGCACCCAGGCCATCAAGGTGACCTTCCCCGGGGGCATCCTCTTCGCGACCGGCAAGTCGAATATCCAGCCCGCAGCGCAGGCAGAGCTCACCTCGTTCGCGGAGTCGCTCAAGCAGAATCCCCTCACCGACGTAGCAATCGGCGGCTATACAGACAACACAGGCTCCATGGCAGCCAACACAAAAGTTGCCGACGCACGAGCCAACTCAGTAAAGGTATATCTTGAAGGACAGGGCATCGCAGGCGACCGTATCGAAGCGAAAGGCTTCCCGATGACCGATTACGTGGCAAGCAACGACACCGAGGCAGGCCGCGCACAGAACCGTCGAGTGGAGATATACATCTACGCATCCGACGAGATGGTGAAGGCTGCTGAAAACGGCGAACTCAACTAAGCACGACCCCTACATGAATCTGACGATTCATGACTTATCAATGAAGTCCACCCTGCGAGCGCTACTTCACAGGGTGGACAGCCATATTCAAACAGCAACCACAAAGAGACTGACATCATACTGAAATATGATTACGCCCCGACACCCGAACATCCTGCCAATCATAATTTCTTTTCTTGCGCTTATCCTTTATCCGCGGACGGGCACTGCCCAAATCCTTGTACCGGAAGGTGTGACTGAAAACACTGACTCTATCAAGAAATCGATGGACATCGGTCCATTCTTCGGCCTATATAAAGACAACTATTTCGCGTTGGGAACCGACCCATTCCATACACCAGACAAGTACAATTCGGGAATCAAGTTCCAGCTGTCGATATCGCAGCGCCTGACCAACGCCACGCTCCCCTGGGGCACCTACATCTACCTCTTCTTCACCGAGAAAGTGTTCTGGGAAATATTCCAGGACTCAATGCCTATGAGCGACCTGAACTTCAATCCTGGTATCGGATGGTCGAAACCATTCTTCATCAAAGACCGTTACTGCGGCAAACTCACCCTCATAGTGGAGCACGAGAGCAACGGCCGCGACGGCGAGTCATCACGCTCATGGAACAAAGTCTCGCTTGCCGGGAGCGCGTATGTCACCGATTGGCTATCCGTGCACGCAAAGTACTGGATACCCATCGTAGACGGCATGAACAACAAGGACATACTGAAATACAGCGGAATCTTCCATATGGGATTCCAGCTCAACTCCAACGATAGGAAATTCACACTTGGCGCCACATTCGTCAAGCGTCAGGGCTGGAACTTCAACTGGAACACCAGCATCCAGGCAGGGTGGCGCATCCACAAGGGCTCCAACCAATATCTCTTCCTTGACTTCTACAACGGCTATGGCGAGGGACTGCTCGCCTACAACAAATTCCACAACCGCCTGCGTGTCGGCATACTCATCAGGCCCAACTTCTTTTCGGAGTATTGAGAAGTATTAAGTCTTAAGTCTTAAGTCTTAAGAGGGGGATGGGTCAGCGGGCGTAGGCTCCGAGAGCCGGATTGCCCCATTCGAGGCGGTCGACACCATACATGTCTTTCAGGCATATGGGAGTGACGAATGCGGGATTTCCCGCATCTATGGCCGGAGAGTCTTCCTTCAGGCGATAATCGAAGAAATATTCGTCGCGGATGGTCTCGAAAAGTGGATTCTCGTCCCAGATGCATGATATGAAATGGTCGTCGTCAGAACCCGAGACGCCAAGCAGGACATTGCGCATGTATATGTCGGTCTCTTCCAGATTTCCGGGAGATAGGGGCGACGTAATGCCGTAGACAATACAGTTTTCAAATGAGGCCGTCATAAGCGGATTGGATATTCCCGAGCTATCCTTACGCGACACATGCGACAACGTGAGAATCGATTCAGGGGATATGGCGAACAGATAGTAGTTGGCCATTGTGCACTGCACGAATTCATGCTCTCCACCACGAAGCCAGACCACTGCCTCGCCGGCGTCGGAGAAGCAACATCCGTAGGCGTTGACCACCGCATGCTCAGAACGAAGAACATTTCCCTGCGAGTTATGAAGCCAGGAATTGACCAATGTCAGTTTCTCACGGTCGGTCACCCCGCAGCTGTCAACTACCACTCCGAATGAGGAAGACTGCATCTCCACGAATTCCATCCTGTTGCCGAACGAGGACGGTGCAAACCGGACACCCTTCCACTGGCCTGCGAGGATCTCATATCCGGTGTCGGGAAGCACATCGTCGAGGCGATCGCCGCGCAAGCTTATCGTATTTCCGGTCTCTCCCACCGCCAGAAGTCGCCCGTCGACCTGCAGCATGGCTTTATCGTGGAACAGAAGGCGTGTTCCGGGCTCAAGCGTCAAGGTGACACCTTCCGAGACACGAAGCGTATCAAAAACCACATACGGCATCTCATCAGTGAATACGGCATCAGCATCAAGAGTCACTCCACGCAGACGACGCACGTTCTGCCCGTAAGCTTCCAAAATGACGGTCTGCGACACTCCGTTGGTAATAAAATCCATCATACCCTCCACCTTGAAGGGCTTCGGATCATCGCTACCACCGATCATGCACTCCACGAAGACAAATATGGAATCGTTGGCGCGAATCTCGACATTCTCAAACTCCTTGCCGGACACTCCGTCGACGTTCATAGCAAACGTCCCGTCGTCGTTCCTCATCCTGATGCTGGATATGTTGACCGCTTTCGATGCCCTGTTGAACACCTTCAGGCGAGCGGTAGGAGTTCCAAGGTCGGTAAAAACAGTGTCAAATCTCAGAGTATCTGTAGAAAAGGTCAGAATATCCGAGGGCGAATCGGTGAATTCATCAGATATGCATCCCGTGAGCAACGCGGATGCTATTATGGAGGCGATAAGCGAGTTGAAGAAAAAAAAGAGTGTTCGCATTGTTTTCATATACGAAAAACGTCGGTTATAACGTATTTATTATATGAAGTATATGTTAGTGGCCGGAGAGGCGTCGGGCGATCTTCACGCCTCGCGGCTGATCAAAGAGATAAAGCGACTTGACAAGGACGCGGAATTCCGCTTCTTAGGAGGAGACCTGATGGCGCAGGCATCAGGACGTGAGCCCGAGATCCACATCGAGAAGATGAACGTAATGGGGTTCACAGAAGTGATACGTTCGCTCCCGACCGTACTGTCAAACCTTAGCCAGGCAAAATCCATAGTGCGGCAGTTCCACCCGGACGTGCTTATTCTCGTAGACTATCCGTCGTTCAACCTGAAGCTCGCCGCATACGCTTATTCACTTGGAATCCGAGTGGACTGGCTCATCGCCCCCAAGGTATGGGCCTGGAAGGAATGGCGAATACCCAAACTTAAGAAATACCTCACCAATCTCTACAGCATCCTTCCATTCGAGACAGCCTACTTCAAGAAGCACGGGATGGAAGTGCGCTATGTAGGCAATCCGACCGTAAAGGAAGTGGAGGATTCACTCGGCCATATTCCCCCGAAGAAGCATTTCCTTGAAAGGCAAGGAATATCAGACACGCGCCCCATTATAGCCATACTGCCGGGATCACGCAGGGCAGAGATCCGCAACAATCTTCCGCTGATGATAGAGGCCGCCAAACGTTTTCCCGACTACCAGTATATCATAGCCGCCGCGCCATCCGTTCCGGAAAAGTTCTACCGCTCGATAGCGCAGGACACAGGGCTTCAGCTTGCATTTGGAGCTACACATACCTTACTGAAATATTCAGCCGCCGCGATAGTTACCTCAGGCACCGCCACCCTTGAGACGGCAGTCATCGGGACACCGCAGGTGGTCTGCTACCGTGGCAACGGCTCGCGCCTCACCTACGGCATAATGAAGAAAATCCTGAAAGTGAAGTACGTCTCACTGCCCAACCTGATAGTCGGCAACAGCATAGTCACCGAGCTTCTGCTCCACAACTGCACATCTGAAAGGATAGCGCGCGCACTGGGTCCGCTCCTTCAGCCTTCGCCGCAACGGGACTGGCAGCTTTCCGGATACAGGAACATGAAGAAACGACTCGGCACCACGGACGCGTCCAAGACGGCAGCGGAATATATTTTTAAGTTGTAGGTTGTCGGGATTGTCTGGTTGTCGAGGTTGAAGTTATATGAAATTATTGATTTATTGGATAGAAGAAGAATACATATCCATTGCTGTCTACTTCTCGCCGCGATATTGACGCTTGCCGGATGCGGCACGAAGAAGAACACTGCCATTTCCAGAAACTGGCAGGCCTTCAACACGCGCTATAACGTCTACTTCAACGGCAACGAACACTATAAGGAGACACTGAAGGCGATGGAAGAGGGATATGACGACGACTTCACGCGTATGCTCCTGACGCATCCGGCAGACGCCCGCGCCGACGAGACAATGCCGAAGCCCAAGGGAGACTTCAAGAGAACAATCGAGAAGATGCAGAAGGCTATCCAGCTGCACTCCATTAAGAAAAAACCACCTAAAAAGTCGGGCTCCGCCAAAGAAAAGGCATTTCGGGCCCGCGACGAATTCAACCCTTTCCTCCACAACGCATGGATTATGCTCGGGAAGGGACAGTATTTCAACGGTGACTTCATGGGAGCAGCCGCAACCTTCATGTACATATCGCGCCACTTCACATGGATGCCGGAGGTCGTGACTGAAGCCTTGCTATGGCAGGCACGCTGCTACGCCGCGCTTGACTGGACCTACGAAGCAGAGAATATACTCGTCAAAATCAAAGAGAAGGACCTCACAAGCAAAAACCTCCGCCATCTATACGACCTCGTAGAGTCATCCTACCTCATCAAGGCCGGACGCTACAGCGAAGCCATACCCTTTCTGCAGAAAGCAGCCGAATCAAGCTCTGGAGTGCAGAAACACCGCCTCTACTTCCTTCTCGGGCAGGCCTGCCGCCAGGCAGGCAACGACGCTGAGGCCTATGAGGCGTTCCGCAAGGCGGGAAGCGGATTCTCCACCCCGTACCGGCTGAAATTCAACGCACGCATCAAGCAGAGCGAGGTATACCGAGGCAACGACATTTCCAAAGAGGTGTCGGCTCTCAAGGCCATGACACGTTACCAACGCAACAATGAATATCTCGACCAGATATATTACGCCATCGGCAACCTATATCTATCCCGAAAGGACACGGCCGATGCCAAGGCCAACTATACGCTTGCAGTGAAGAAATCTACCCGCAACGGAGTGGACAAGGCAATGGCAAACCTCGCACTCGGCGCTATTTATTTCGACGAAAGGGAATACACTAAGGCCCAGCCTTGCTATTCGGAAGCCCTGCCACAGCTGCCACAGACCTATCCTGACTACCGACAGATCAAGCTCCGCTCCGACGTTCTGGACCAACTGGCTGTCTATGCCGGCAACGTAGAGCTTCAGGACTCTCTTCTCGCAATAGCCGCCCTTCCGGAAGAGAAACGTCTGGAGTGGGCCGACGAGCAGGCAGAGAACTTGAAGAAACAGGAAAAAGAAGCAGCTGAAGCCGCCGCAAGGGAGGAAGCCATGGCCAACAGACCTCAGGGCAACTCCCCTATCGACCAGCAAGGAGGGAACACAGGCCTGCAGTTCAACTCCGACAAATCATGGTATTTCTACAACAACACCACAAAATCCGCGGGAAAGACTGAATTCCAGCGACGCTGGGGCGCAAGAAAGCTCGAAGACGACTGGCGACGCCGCAACAAGACATCGTTCGCCTTCGAGGATGAGAATCAGGAAGACGACGAAGGCAACGAGACAGCATCAGACAGCTCAACAGAAGGCACGAACACGCCCGACGGCAAAGATGGAGTACCCGACCACGCCACAGATCCCCATTTCCCTGAATACTATCTGGCATTATTGCCTCTTTCCGAAGAACAGAAGGCCACGGCAAATGACGTGATTCAGGAAGGTCTCTACAACATGGGCATCATTCTCAAGGACAAACTTGAGGATTTCCGGGCAGCGCGCAAGGAATTTGACAAGCTGCTCACGGACTATCCCGACAATATCTACAGGCTTGACATATACTACAACATGTATCTGATGGCTGCCCGCAGCAGCGACGCCCAGGCCATGCAGTTATGGAGGGAACGGATCATGACAGATTTCCCGGACTCGCCATACGGCAAGGCGATGGAGGATCCGGACTATTTCGAAAGGCTCAAGCGGATGCACGCAGTGGAGCAACAGATGTATGCCGATGCTTATGCCGACTATCTGGCCGACCGCAACAGAGAGGTGCATGCAATCACGAAAAAGATGGAGGAGGAATATCCTCTCTCAGCCATTATGCCTAAATTTGTCTTCATCGACGCCCTCTCCTACCTCACAGAAGGAGACTACGACCAGTTCAAGGAACGACTGACCGAACTGCTGCGCAAATGGCCAGACACCGACATGACCGATGTGGCCGGTGCGATGCTCAAAGGGCTCAACGAGGGCAGGAAGCCACACTCCGGAGCCTCCAACACCCGCGGCATGATCTGGGACATACGCCTTTCTTCCTCCGACAAGCCGCTTGATTCAGACGGTCAGCCGGCAAACTTCGAACGCGACCCGAACGCACCGCAATACTTCGTGCTTGCATATCCACGCGATGAGATCAACGGCAATCTGCTTCTATACGAGGTAGCCCGATTCAACTTCTCAAGTTTCGTGGTCAAAGACTTCGACCTGGAGCCCATGAGCTTCGACAATGTCGGCATCCTCGTCATAAAAGGCTTCAGCAATCTGAGAGAGCTCGAGAACTACCGCAAAGTAATGACCAAACGGGACTTTCAGTTGCCCGAGGGTGTACGGCCCATCATGATCTCCAAGCACAACTTTGAACTTCTGCTCAAGGAAGGGCGTTCTTTTGAAGAATACTTCCGCTTTGAAGAGAATGCGATGGCCGAAGAGGCCGAAGCTGCAGCCCTTGAGGAAGCAGAGGATTCAGAAAATCCAGAAGACTCAGAGGAATCTGAGAATTCCGAAGACTCAGAAGATTCTGACAATCCGGAAACTCCATTAGACCCTGAAAGTCAGGAGTCAACCGAGAATCCCGAGACAGCGGAATCCTCTGAAGACCAGGAACCCACAGAAGACCAGGAGCCACTCTAAAAACCAAAGACTGAAAGATATGACCAAGATACTCTGGGCCGACGATGAGATAGATCTCCTCAAGCCCCACATAATGTTTCTGAAAAACAAAGGCTACGACATAGTGACCGTGAGCAACGGCCAGGATGCCCTCGACACGCTTGACGGGGGAGGCATTTCCCTCGTCCTGCTCGACGAGAACATGCCGGGGCTTTCGGGTCTCGAGACGCTGGCCCGTATCAACCAGTCTCATCCGGACATTCCGGTGATCATGATCACGAAATCGGAAGAGGAGAACATAATGAATCAGGCTATCGGCAACAAGATCACGGACTATCTGATCAAGCCGGTCAATCCTATGCAGATCCTACTCTCGCTGAAGAAGAACCTGCACAGCGCGAAGATAATCGCGGAGCAGACCTCATCGAGCTACATGCATGATTTCCAGAAGATCTCGGCCGATATCAACGCTGCGTCTACGCTTGAAGACTGGATGGACTGCTACCGTCAGCTGGTCTACTGGGAGATGAAGCTCTCCGACTCCGAAAGCAATATGGACGAGATGTTGCTGATGCAAAAGCGCGACGCCAACTCCAACTTCGCGAAGTTTGTCAAGCGCAATTATGAGTCATGGATCACTTCGGGGCGTGAGCATCTCATGAGTCCAGACATCTTCAGCCGACGCATATTCCCGATGCTTGACGCAGGAGACAAGGTGTGCTTCGTGCTGATCGACAATTTCCGTCTCGACCAGTGGCGCTGTGTACAGCCGTTGCTGTCAGAATTCTTCAATGTCAGCGAAGACCTCTACACGACCATCCTACCAACCTCCACACAGTATGCGCGCAACGCGATATTCTCGGGACTCATGCCCTTGAAGATAAAGGAGATGTTTCCTAAGCTATGGGTGGAGGAAGACGAGGACGAAGGACTCAACAACCATGAGGAGGAACTGATAGCGACCATGCTCGAGCGCTACAGACGCAAGGATAAGTTCACCTACACGAAGCTCAACGACTCGTCGGCATGCGAGAAATTCATCGCCAAACTGAACTCGATAAAGGACGTGCAGCTCAACGTCATCGTCATGAACTTCATCGACATGCTGAGCCACGCGCGAACGGAGTCGAAGATGATCCGCGAGTTGGCGAACAGCGATGCCGCCTATCGGTCGCTTACGGAGTCATGGTTCAGGCATAGCTCGACGGCAGATATGTTCAGGCGGATAGCGGAATTAGGATACAAGGTGGTACTCACCACGGACCACGGTACAATCCGCGTTGACAATCCGATCAAGGTGATCGGAGACCGAAACACAAACACCAATCTACGCTACAAGGTAGGGAAGAACCTCAACTACAATCCAAAGCAGGTGTATGAGATAAAGGATCCGAAGAAGTTCGGACTCCCCTCTCCCAACATCTCAAGCACATATATAATGGCCACCAACGAGGATTTCTT
>JAIDTS010000143.1 GCA_029060585.1 Muribaculaceae bacterium | reverse complement strand
GGATATCGTATGGCTGTTGAGTGGATTATAATGAACATTCACGATATATCTCCCTCACTTCGTCTTCAGTTAGGGAGTCGAAATCCTTTTTTATCGGCGCTATTATAACTCCTGCCATGTCGATGCAACCGGGCGAGATGAGATGTTGCCCCTCTTCTCTTCCATAGCATGATGGACGATGGGCGCGTCTCGGTACTCCGCATATTCTCAATAGTCCATCCCCATCTATCCATACATAGGCATTGAGGTTGCCTTCGTCAATGTGTTTTTTCCCTAATGTAGTCTCGAGCTTTGCAAGAGCCTCCATGCCGGCATGATCAGGAGTGATTATGACACTTTTGAATGTGAAGGGTATATTCAGTCTTAGAGTATCGGAAGAGGCCGCGTGGTCGTCAGAAATAGTGTGGCTTTTCTCGATTAGTTTCATTAAGGGAAGCTCATTTGTCTTCACTGCCTGACAATGAAGGTGGTCTGGGCATGAGGCTCCAGCGTTTTTCCCATTGAAGAATACAGTATGCCCCGGAAGTTTTTCTGCCATCTCCACCATGTCGAGTGGAAGCCCCTCTTGAGGCTGATGCTTTTTGCTTACGATGGTGAAGTGTGTGGGAAAGATAGGGAAGGGGTTTAGAAGCAGTTCCCATCCTTCCGCTATGTCGAGCCCCGCTTGCTGGGGAGGCCTGTTCTCCGCGCATAGAAAGCATGGACGTTCGGCAAGAGATTTTGCGTCTGTCTTTGCCCCTGTCGATACAATCCTTGCAGGATTATGCTGTATTCCTACCGTCAGGTCACCGAGTTGCAGACTTCGTCTCTCCGTGCTTCCGAGAGCCTGATAATTGGTCCTTGCAAGCGGCCAATGCTCCAGTTGAGCGTCAATAAATTCCAGCATATCATTTCCCATACTTCATACTTTATACTTAATAGTCAATCCTCACTCCCGTCATCCATATTCTCATGGATACGCGCGAGCAATTCAATGGTACGTATAAAATCCTTATAGATATTGTTCTCGTTGGTCTTTTCTATAGGAAGTGCAGCATCGCTGTTCCCGCTCCATCTCCGGCAGTTGTAGAGCGATTCATAGATTCGTCCGATTTTCCACGTGCGGCAGATTCTGAGTGCCATGGCATAGTCTTCTCCATAAGAGACGTTCGGGAAGAGAATGTCGCGGGCTATAGGAGTATAGAATGCTCGTGGAGCACCGAATCCGTTGATGCGGAGAGCATTGTTTGCTCCGTTCTCGGGGGTCCATTCATTATGTGCGATCAATCCCGGAGGGATGACATTCAGATCAAAGTCTGTGAGGGTATAGCTCCCTATCACCATTGCGCAGTTTTCCTCGTAGAACTTGTTGACTATACGCTGAAGAGTGTCTGTTCCCGAATATACGTCGTCTGAGTCAAGCTGAACGGCAAATCGTCCGCATCTTTCTGATTCAAGAGCTTTGTTCCAACATCCTCCTATGCCGAGCCCTTCCTCATCATCGACGAGAATTACGTGAAGCCTCGGGTCAGGAACGGAAAGCAACGCCTGGCGGGTCCCGTCGGTGCTCCCGTTGTCTACCACTATGACGTTGAATGCAAAATCAGTGAGTTGGGACAGGGCGGATTCTACTGCATCCATGACTGTTGAGACACGGTTGCGCACAGGTATGACAACGCTTGCCTCCACCGCGAAATAGGATGCACCGACATCTGCCGCTTTTGGCTCTCCGACAAGTGCATTGATGTCGCGCAGATGGGCTCTGCAGACCATCTCCATGGCTTTCTGGTAGTCAGCGTTGCGTGGATCTACATAGTCGTGTTGCTGTTCGCCGCTCTTGCGGTAGTCTGTTTTACTTTGCTCATATAGATATTCATTGATGCATAGGGCGCCTCGACCGGTCAGCAACCTCAATCGTAGGGCATACCACCCTCCGTCAGGGAGGTCATCGTATTCCTTTTCGAAATCCTCTGACGCATTGAGCACGTCAGCGGCATTCAACAGCACTATTGATCCGAAATCGAAATCGTCACGCATCGAACCAAGCTGGTAGTCTATGGTAGGATGGTTGCTCACCTTTCCGTCATCAGCCACTTCGCGATACCATGCGTATGTCAAGGGCACATCACATATTGCCGCCAGCTCACGCATCCTTTTTTCGGAATGAGGATACATCTTTATATCCTTGTCCCCCAGCTTTACGAATATAAACTGGTCAAGTCCGTTACGAAATATCTCTTCCCTCAGCTGGCTTATGTTTTCAAATTTTATCATCTTTGCTAATATGGTGATTTTTATAGGGAAATCTACGTCAATAATGAATTACGCACTATGAATTATCGTTCGATCCAGTCCAGAATCTCCTTCATCAGAAGATTGCGCTGATTGGCATCTGTAAGTGATTCAAAAGGAACACTCATCACAGCGCGACGTGACTTACCATCTCGTATGAGCAGACCCGCTGAAGCCTCGGTGTCGCTGAATCGCAGGAATGTCGCTGCCTCATCAGCATTCGGAGTCGCGATTATTGCATCCGGACGTTCGACTATATATTGGTCGGCGTTCAATGTGTTGGAATAAGCGTATCGTCTGCTCTCAAGAGATGATTTGAGAGGCGATGCTATGCCGTCTATCCTTCCTCCCAGCGTGGGAGCGATGGAATCCGGCACGGTGATGCATAAGACTTCCTCACCCCAGCGGGCTGCCTCATTGTCGTTGCGCGTGTCGCGAAGGTCGCTCGCTACATATTGACCGCTGACGATCAGGTCGCCTCCCTTGTCAAGGAAGCCGGTAAGAGCGTTTCGTAGCATCTTGGGGAAAGTGAAGAACTCGGCTCCGTTGTTTCCTCGTCCCATAGTTGTGGCCTTCTGTTTGCCTAATATGAGGTCGATCGTCTTATAGTCTGAAAGGTTTACGCTTCCTTGTTCTATTGCTCCTACACTCGTGCTGACAAAACCTCGACCTGCCTCCGCTATTGCCTCTCCGTGCAGGTATGGATAATCGAAATTATTGCCTGCTATCACCGATGCGACGTATTTATCACTGCTCTTCCCGAAACCCTCTCCGACGCTTCTGTGGAATTCAGTCTGATATCCTGTAAATGAGACATCCTGAATGTATGGCACTCCGAAGTCGTTCGATGTTTCAAAGCCGGCGTAATCCTCTTCAACGACTACCTGAGGTGCGCTCACCCGAGTGAATCCGTTGACGATGAGGATCGGATGAGAGTCTGAACCGGCATGGCGGAATGCAAGCGTCTCCGATGGGAATGAGCGGCCACCTTCATTGAAAGCTATTATTTGGAAGGAATGGATGTCGTCATCGTCAGCATGTATCTCGAAGTGTGGTTTAGTGGTCTCGCCGACCTTATGGAAACTCATGTCGTCGCCGCTCCTTTCCATAATTATATATCCCGTTGGAACAGCTGTCGGCTCAAGATCGTCGTGCGTCGGTTGCCATGACAGTCGATAGGTGTCCTTGCCTGTTTTCTGTATCGAGAAGTTTTTCACGGGAAGCGGTTGTATGACAACTTTTCTGTCTTTTCTCTCCCCTATGAACCGGGCGAGAGCCTTATATATAGCTCGGCCAACCGTGAAGCGGAATCTTGGATCATTGCCATATTGCATATCGGCGAAGTTCTGATGGCTTAATAGCTCGATCAGTGTGGTGGGGACCTCAGGAACCCTCGCCTCCACATACGACTTGTCCCACATCGGACGCCGTGTCCACTCAGGCTCGAATTTTGCCCGTATGTCGCCTGTTATCTGGCGCATGAGCATGTCTGTCATGGTGCGGGAGTTCTTTCTCGGAGTTCCGTCGGCATAGGTGCCGTTTCCGTTTGTGAAATATATTCCTAATGTTCCCACAAATGAATCGTCGGAACGTTTACCCGCGTCGCTGTGAAGCGCCATGACGGCATCTATAGGTATGCCGAGACCTTTTTCATTCGGAAGTACGCGCGAACCGCCCGCAAGATAGTTGACCCATAGTCCTCGGCTTGTATAATCATCCTTGTAATCATCATCTCCTACATAGGGAGAATAGACCGATTCTGGCATTCCGGCCCATTGTAGCCAGTAGCGTGCGCCCTCGAGCCAGCGCGGTAAGCCTGACGTTTTGAAGATTGGTTCCGATTTCATGGCTTTCTGGATCTCTTCCTTGCGGAAGGGATTGTCTGAAGCTACCGGACGGTCCGTATTGGACGCTATTTCTGCAACTATATCGTCGACTGTAATGGAATCGGGGTCAGCTGTCTGAATGACGTTGTTGTAAAATACATCGCTCCTTCTGGGTGAACGCGCTATGTTTCCCATGCCTCCTCCTATCTTGACTGCATCGGCCGTGACTACTGTTTCCCCCCCCTTGTTGCTTCGGCTGCTTAGGACAACTGTGGGATACTCCGGATCATAACCTTCGGCAAGCGAATAGGTGCCGAGATAGATCCATGTGCCTCCTCCCATTTTCTGATTTACCAGTATGTCTTCCGAGCCTCCGTCGTAATTGATGGTATATAGGGCATCTTCTGCTGAGTTTGGAAGCGACTTGTAGCTGACATATATAGCATAATCCCGTGATTCTGGAATGTCCGCTACCCAAGATGCCGTTGACGGACTGCCTGTTTTTGTGGTGTTCACCATTCGGTAGGTTCCGTTTTCGAATGGATTCTCTGTGTCTCGGAAGTCGGGAAGATCATAGATGAATCCCTCTCCCTCGCCGGTCTGCCATTTCTGATGCCCGTTGGTCTCGAAATATGTACTCTGTGAATACAATGCACCGTTCTCATCTGGCTGGTCGTTGTCTACGATCACCTCGATCGGATTAATGTCTCGCTCCCTGGGAAGAAGTACGTATGCTCCGGCATTCTCGAGCATCGGAACAGCATACGGAAGTATATATCCTAAAGTATAGGTATCCTCTACAGCCTGGAATAGGAACGGGCGTTGCCAATACCAGTTGTCGTTCGCAGGTTTGTAATAGCGTCCGTGGCTATGCCAGAGTGCCACGTTATCTCCTTGCATTCCCTTTGTTATCGGGGTGAGGGGATCCGCTTTTCTTACGAATGGAATATTGACTCGGTGCTCTTTCGGCAGTTTGTCTATGGAGTTGATATAGTATGCAAGAGGTTTTCCGCTAACTCTGAGGTCTATCACAAAGTCCTCAAGAGAATCGGGCATAGCTTCGCGCACCTGTCCCTCGAGCTGTTCGATATACTCCTTGTTGATTGGAAGATATGTGAAGTTCTCGTTCAGGCTCAGGATTGCTTTTCTGTTAAGAGTATCGGTCTTGACACTGTTCACTCGCAATCCACCCGGATTGTGACTCTTCGGGATAAGTTTGATGAGCCGCTCGTTGACAGATAGAGTCAGCGAGTCATTGCTTGGTGTCTCCGCAGGTGGCAGGGTCGCTGTGGCTCTCGGAGCTGTTACTGTACTACGTTTTTTTCTCGTCCTCGTTTTTTTTGTTCCATTTTTTCTTGTCGATGAAGTCTTGGACGTGCTTTTCGCAGTCGAGCTTTTGGCTGCCGATTTCTTTTTTTTCGATTTTTTTCTGCTCGCTTTCTTTTTGGCTGCAGAAACTTCGGTGATTTCGAAAAACTCTGTATTAAGTATGTCTGGAAGGCCAAACCAGTCACATACTCCTAAGGAT
>JAIDTS010000142.1 GCA_029060585.1 Muribaculaceae bacterium | reverse complement strand
TGTACGGAAACTGCCGATCCCTTACCCGGCACGGAGAGCATACCGGATGGTTTGTCGACTATGCAGAACCATCGGTTTTCGAAGATGATTTGTGGTTCCGGATGTGCTATGGATTGTAACTCACTGTCGAGAGGAGGCTCTATTTCGAGTCCCTGAAGCATCCATGTGAGTACGGGAAGACACTTGCCTCGGCAAGCGGGATAGTGCATGCCATGGATGCGAACTTCCCCTCCTTTGGGCTTTCCATACCAATATTCAGCGATTGACACCGGATGCCAACCATTCAGATATGCAGTCTGCAGAAGTTTTGGAGCGCAGCATTCGCCTGCGCCGGAAGGGGGTATCCTCAACGGAGTCACTGCAAAAATCTCGCTTAGACTTTTGCTTTCACCTCGCGCATTGAGCACACGGAAACTATCGAATAGCCATTTCTGCAACGCTTCGGAGTCCGTGCGGCGCTTTACCTTCATATCCTCAAGTTGAGACTGTGCTTCTTTTAGTTTAGTCTCGTAGGGCTCGAGTTCAGATACCATCCTCTTCTTGAGGCGATGAAGCTCCGCTTTCTCAAACTGGCTCTGTCGAATCATAGCGGCGAGCTCCTCATCGTTGATGTTTCCCTCGGCTCTTTTAAGCTGCCGTTTTATTTTTGACAGGCGGCATCTTTCCTTAAACTCCGATACCTCAGCATCGAGTCTTTTTTTCGCGTTTTCGTATTCCCTTCTTATATCTGACAGAGGTCCCTTTTCGAATCTGGATATCTCTACGTTCTGACGGGATACGTCGGCTTCCTTTGTCTTGAAATGGCCGTAGGGCTGGAGATAGTCGAAC
Source organism: Muribaculaceae bacterium (assembly GCA_029060585.1). Next base: position 4,518 of record JAIDTS010000142.1, on the reverse strand, counting down.
ACTGGGCCCACAAATCCGGGATGATGAAAACCGATGTCGCCAAGCTGTCCGGAAAAGGCATAGAGAGTGTGACGTATACCTTCGGCATCCTCCGCAATGAGTACGCCAAGCATCTTCCCTGCCTTAAGTTCACGGCATAGGCTGATATCCTCAGGACGATCGCTCTTCTTCAAGGCCTCGATCCTGAGCGCCAGCTCCCGGAAAGCCTCCTCACAATCGGCATCAGGCGTATAATCGAAAGGATTGTTCATTGTTGATGCATTTTATATTGTAATGATCTCATGCTGCGCTCGCGGACCGATAGAGGGAGACATGGAAAGTTCGCAGAAAAAACTTTAATGAGCTCATCCTCTTCCTGATATATGAATATCTTGTTGGTTTCATTCTTTTCCATATGCAAATTTACTCATTAATTTCTAGATTTATCCATTATTTTTTGAAAAATCGGGGTGTTATTGTTGTCAGATTCAAAAACTATTATTAATTTTGCGATTGCAGACCGCAAAGCGGAAGCCCGGTCAAGGGCAATGCGGGCGGGGCTGCAGACATATTGGAAAGCGTTTACTCGACGCTCTTTCTTGGCTTGTAGAAACTTCGCAACTTTCAATCGTAGTCAAGAATGAAGCAAACAGTAGATGCCTTGTGGATGTGTATATTCCGTTATTAGTAAGCGCGTGAGCGAGTGCTATTGACGCATTACGTACACATATTCCGCGTGAGGCTTCTGCAAGTTTGCTCGTTCTACTACGATGGGCAATGCGAAGGCCTCTACAAGCGGAACGAGCAACAGTATGGCTCTCACGCTTTTTTGTTTTTACAGCCATTAAGGAGAAGCGGTGGCAAAACAAATATGAAAAGTGAAGTATTTCCACTTTAAATCGTTTCGACAACTTTTAATTCTTTTAGGAGCATGTTCTGTATATATCTCATGTTCAATAGCTACCGTGTCTTGTTCTTCTGTTAAAACTATAGTGCTCACATGCCAAGAACGACAGGTTGAGATTTATGTGGATGATGAGTATCTTGGGAGAGATCTCGTTTACTATACCGTGCCAAAAGGACGAGAATATATAGAGGTCTCATGCAGAGAAAATGGCATTGAGGTTTATCAACGTAGAATTAACGTAAGGTCCAGAAAGGGGAACCTCATAGAACTTCAAATCCCCAAAAATTACAAATATTCAAATAAACCATATTAATATACCATCATGAAGAAATATCTTTTTTTATTGATGGCTTTAATCTGTGGTATCTCAGCATCTGCAGAAAAGAAGGCCAAAGTAATCAAAATCACTGTTCAACCCAAAGAAGCAGCTATTTATGTTGATAATAACCTTATTGGCTATGGATACGGAGAATTCTCGCGTCCACCGAAAAAGAATCAAGTAGCTATCATCAGAGTGGAATGTGACGAGTACACCACCGCTAACTCTAAATTCTATGGTGGAGATGAACGAAATTCTCTTTCATTCAACCTGATGCAAGATGGATTCTATCGTGGATCGGCAGCTTCTGGCCTTGTAAATAAGTATATGACTATTACTTTGGATCCTAAGTATTATTCTAAAGATAGTGACGGGAATGTGAATAGCGAAGCTGCATGGAAACTTCTACACCAAATACTTCTGAATTATTTTCCTGAGATAGAGACTACCGATTTCCATGGTGGGTATCTTCAAACTCCATGGAAATATAAATCCTTCAATATGTCTGAAAAGCAACTCCGTAATCGCGTTACGGTCCGTGACGTCACTACCCCTGAGCGGGTAGCCTTCCAAATTAAGATATCATCGGAAGTTGCAGGAGCGATGCAGGCCAGACATGGTGAATTTGATGAGGTTGATCGTCTACCTAAAGAACTGGAACCCATGGTAGAGGAACTACAAACCAGAATCGGAAAAGCAAGTAGCATTTAATAACCATAATATTAACCAAGATGAAAAGAACATTTCTTTCATTGTGCGTAATAGGAGCCCTTGGATTGGCTGCTAATGCACAAAGTTTTGTCGAATCATTCGACGCAAATTCACTCGGATGGACCGAGAGTGCCGGGGAAAGTAACTCTGGCACAGCTATCATCGACAAAGGTGTAATGACCATTAAATCGAAAGGTGATTCTAAGTTCAGTCGTCTCGCCGCAAACCTAAATGGCTTTGCGAAGGGAAGCGAGAATACTGCGTTTGAAACACACTGTTACGCTCCTCTCGATGTGAAAAAGCCTTTCGAGATTATCGCCAACGTAAAAATGGATAATCTTGATCTTGAACGTCAAGCCGGCATGATCTTCAACTATCGCGATTTCGGTAACTACTATGCCTTCGTGTTCAATAAAGAAGCTGTAACCTTCCTTCGTTTTGTTGACAATCGCTGCGTGGGAAGCATCACACAAGACATCAAATGGGGAAAGGCAGAAAAGGGCAAGCAGGATCAGGTCTGGAAACTAATCAGTGACAATGGAGTGCTTCAATTCTTCGTCAATGACATGGAGATTCTTAAAGTTCGCTATATGCCACTTGACTTCACTGGCATTGGTTTCTATACCATCGGTAAACAAACACTTGTCGTAGACGATGTGACTTTCACTCAAAGATAGTCAGTTGAGATTATTACAAAATACAAAGGAGGCGATGTATTGATCGTCTCCTTTATTTTGTACTAATTGTCCATAATCCTAAAGTATTCATCTTCTACTGAGGCCTAATTCGTGGCGGACGTAGGCATTGTAGCAATCATCGCGGTAACTATACCATTTGTCGAGGAGGTCATAGTCGTACATGACATCTTTGAATGCTCCGAATGGATGCCGGCAATCCAATGCCCTCTGAACATCTCGGATAAAGCGACCGCCCAATGAATGCTCGTTGGCGAAATCCGCCATCCATTCCAATTGCAACCAAGTTCTCGGAGGATCAATTTCATCAGGCAAATCCAAGACCTCCCTTATATATTTCACCTCCTCAATCTCCCAGTCTTTAAGTTCATCATCAAGATTATCAGGCAGATTCTCCATCTCTACATATTCCCAGTATTCATACATTTGCATCTGATGTACTTCTCCATAGGTAAGACTATCTATACCATACCGGACAGTTTGACCCATACTGAGTGATTCAGCCAACTTCTGAACAAACTCATCGAGATCGTTTGCTTTATCCATATTGTCTCCGTATATTAAGAGTTTGCAAATTTTCCTTTGTTTTTAGCCTTTGCGTTTAGAGACTTGATTGTGTCGAGATAGGCTCGCTCTACGGGAGAGAGTTCCCGAACCTGGAATTTGCGATATTCCTCTTCCGCTTTTTCCATTGCTTTCTGATGGCTTACCGATCCCGAGCCATTAAGCAAAGCCTGGCCTGTAGATGAAAGTATGTTGTCGAGTTGCTGGACATAGTCGCTCATATACATTGGGAGACGACGCATTGCCTGGATCTCTGCAAAGTCAAAGTAACCGGAAACAAGGTTGTTGAGAATCTTAAGTTCATCTTCGCTAAGATAGTTCTTTGCTATCCGGGCATCACTCAATGTAGGATGATCTCCCTTGAATGAAGTCAGACCCATAAGTGTGGCATCCCCGTCTGCACGCTCATAGATCACTTCTGCAGCAGTATGACCATGAGCTGCAAAATGAAGCTTATTCTGCACAATCTTGAAGAATTTGATGGATGTTTCGGAACGAGGGTCATAGTCGACAGCGGTAGAATAAAGGTCTAATACCTGACGATACATGACCTTTTCAGAGGAACGGATATCACGTATTCTGTCGAGAAGTTCACGCCAGTAAGCACCTCCGCCATTGCCCTTAAGCCGCTCATCATCCATAGTAAAGCCTTTGATGATGTATTCCGTCAGGCGTTCGGTGGCCCAGCGGCGGAAATGAGTCGCAATCTTCGATCGGATTCTATAACCCAATGATATTATCATATCGAGGTTATAGAAAGTTACATTATAGGATTTACCATCTTTTGCAGTTGTTCGGAATTTCCGAACAACTGCATCCTCTTCAAGTTCTCCATCCTCGAATATATGCTTAATGTGCTCACTAACATTCGCTTTACTGGTTTGATATAAATCACAAAGCTGCTGCTGTGAAAGCCAAACCGTCTTATCTGTGAACTTGACATCAATGTGTGTCTGGCCATCCTCGCCCTGATATATGATTATCTCGTTGGTTTCCTCCATAATTAATTGTGAAAATATGTAGTGTTATCTACGCGCGTGGACGCATGCGGAGCATGCTGTGTTACTAAAAATTATGCATTCCTATTCAGGGCTTTCTGATGTAGTGGGGCATTTCTTCGGGGATGACCATAGAGAGCTCCACAAGGCCGCCGAGGGAGCCGTCGGTCTTATGCCAACATGTCTGGTAGATCATCTTTCGTTTCCCTTCCTTGGAGATGGTGTAGGCGTTGGAGCCTCCTTCCGTCAAGAGACGCTGTATGATGCCTCGGGAACGCTCATTGTGATAGTCCATTATGTTGTGGCCGATGAGATCGGCTCCGCCGCGCGAAGCGAATGTCTGGC
>JAIDTS010000141.1 GCA_029060585.1 Muribaculaceae bacterium | reverse complement strand
AAGCGCTCGGTGATCTCCTCTACAAACTTGTCGTGGAGGTCGTTCTTCACGAGGTTGATGGTGCAGCCGCCGAAACCGCCGCCCATGATACGGCTTCCGGTCACACCGAGCTTCTTTGCCTCGTCGTTGAGGAAGTCGAGTTCCACGCAGCTTACCTCGTAATCCTTCGAGAGACCTTCGTGGGTCTCATACATCTTCTTGCCTACAGTCTCGTAGTCGCCGGCGACGAGAGCATCGCAGACAGCGAGTACGCGGGCTTCCTCACCGATCACGAAACGCGCGCGCTTGTAGTCTTCCTCGGAAATCTTGTCCTTGATAGCGTCAAGTTCCTCCATGGAGGCTCCGCGCAGAGAGGGACGGCCGAGAGCGGCAGCCACGCGCTCGCAACTTTCGCGGCGCTTATTGTAGGGAGAATCCTTGAGCTCGTGCTTCACGCGTGAGTCTACGAGGACGAGACGGTAGTCTTCCGGGTTGAAGGGGAAGTATTCGAATTCAGAGCTGCGGCAGTCGAGACGCATGAGGTTACCCTTCTTGCCCATTACGGAAGCGAACTGGTCCATGATACCGCATTTCACGCCGCAATAGTTGTGCTCAGTGCTCTGGCCAATGCGGGCGAGCTCGAACTTGTCGATCTTGTTGTCGTTGTAGAGGTCGTTGAGAGCGAAAGCGAAGCAGCTTTCGAGAGCGGCTGAAGACGAAAGACCTGCGCCGAGAGGCACGTTGCCTGCGAAAACAGCGTCGAAACCTTCCACCTTACCGCCACGCTTGATAATCTCGCGGCAGACGCCAAACACATAGCGTGCCCAGCTCTGAGAGGGAGCGTCCTCCTCGTTGAGGCCGAACTCAGCGTAGTCGTCGATGTCGATGGAATATACGCGCACCTTGTCGGTACCGTTGGGACGAATCTCCGCCATGATCACCTTGTCGATAGCTCCGGGGAACACATATCCTTCATTATAGTCTGTGTGCTCGCCGATGAGGTTGATACGGCCGGCGGAGGCATACATAGTGCCGTGCTCGCCGAAACGCTGGAGGAAGAGTTCGTTGATTTTTTCTTTCATGATTATTTAGTATTTTTTTGGTTATTGAGTTTTTCTTGTTGTTGTGTTGCGTACTGCATATTGTTGACCATCATTCGACAGGGATGGTGAGTTTCGCCGGCTTGAGGCCCTTCGACTTGACTTCGAGGGTAAGCGCACCGGGCTTGTCGCCGCCCTGCACTATTACGGTCGCGGCTCCGGAGAAGAGATCCATCACGGGCTTGTTGAAATCTCGCAGCGATGTCGGGTCGCCGTTGGCGGTAGCGCGGAAACTGCCGTCGCCCGTAACCTTGAACGTCACTTCAGGCTCCGCGTCAGGCACGACGAGCCCGTCCTTATCTACCACCTGCACAGTGACGTAGGCGAGGTCCTCGCCGTTTGCCTGAAGGGTCTTGCGGTTTGAGGTCAGCTTGACAGCATACGGTTTGCCTGTCGTACGCACCACTGTCTCCCCGGCAACGGAACCGTCAGCGTTGTAAGCTATGGCCTTGACCTCACCGGGCTCGTAGACCGTCTCGTTCCACATCAGGCGGTAGCGGTTCATATTGGTGGAATCGTTCTTCTCGCGCATCCCCTGGCTCTTGCCATTGATGAAGAGCTCTGCCTTCGGAGCATCGGTATAGACGAACACCGGAGTTACCTCACCTTCTCGTCCTTTCCAGTTCCAGTGGGGAAGGATATGGAGCGTATGGTCTTTCTCGTTCCATTTGGAGCGATAGAGGTAGAAACGGTCTTTAGGAAGGGAGGCAAGGTCGAAGATTCCAAAGTATGAGCTGTGGCTCGGCCATGCGTCGGTGTCGTAGGGAGAAGGTTCGCCGAGATAGTCGAAACCTGTCCAGACGAACTGCCCCATATCCCAGGGATAGTCGTCGGCTGCGGCGAAGTCATCGTCAGGGATGTTGCTCCATGAGCAGTATTCGACGTCGTAGCCGGAGCTCTGGTTGCCCTCACGTGTAACGTCATAGGCCTTCACAACCGGGAAATAGTATTTACCACGACTCGAGACCGTAGAGGATGTCTCGGATCCGAGCAGGATATTCTGGGGGAGTTTGCCGATGGCTTCGGGATACATATGGACGCGATAGTTGAAGCCGGGCACGTCGAGGGCGGCAGCGAAACCGTTGGTCGTTACAGCCTTCACCTGGTCCATACCGCAAGTCACGGGGCGCGTCGGATCCTCGCGGTGCACGATGTCCTGGAGGAACGTAAGTTCCTGAAGTCCGTCAGGGCCCCACTGCGAGGGCACCTCGTTGCCGATCGACCACATTACGACGGAGGGGTTGTTGCGGTACTGACGCACCATGTTCTCAACGTCGCGTTCAGCCCACTCATTGAAGATGGTGCCGTAGCCGTTCTTTGATTTCGGACGGAAGCCCCAGTCATCGAAAGGTTCGAGCATCATCATGAGGCCGAGTTCGTCGCAAAGTTCCACGAGTTCGGGAGCAGGCATGTTGTGGGCCGTACGCACGGCGTTCGCGCCCATGTCCTTGAGGAGTTCAAGCTGGTGACGAAGAGCCGACTTATTGACTGCGGCACCGAGCGGACCGAGGTCATGATGGTTGCAGACGCCCTTGAACTGCGTCTTCTCTCCGTTGAGGAAGAAGCCCTCCCCTGCCCTTACCTCGACGCTGCGGATACCGAAGCGTGTGGAGTATTCGTCCGCGGTGCGTCCGTCAACTATCACTTTTGTAGTCGCATGATAGAGCGCCGGATTCTCCGGATTCCACAGGTCAGGGTTGTCGACGCGGAAATTCTGGGTAAGATTCACACCCGGGTATATCTTATACTCGTGGGTATCCGCAGCCACTACCTTACCGTCTGGTGCAGTGATCTCAGTAGTCAGGGTGACGAGATCTCCCTTGTTGACACCTTCAAGGGAAGTGACGAGATGCACTATCGCATATTCCTTGCTGACATAGGGAGTCGTGAGTTGAGTGCCCCAAACGGGGATATGGACTTTGTCGGTAGAAAGCAGCTTTACGTTTCGGTAGAGTCCTGCGCCGGGATACCAGCGGGAGGACATAGGTTTGTTTTCAAGTGAGACCTCCAATTTGTTTTCGCCGGAATGGACAAAGGGTGTTACGTCTACGTAGAAAGAGTTGTAGCCGTATGGCCACATAGTCGCCAGTTTGCCGTTGACGTATACATGGGCGTTGCTCATGGCTCCGTCGAATACGAGGGCATAGCTTCGGTCAGGAGTTTCGGGAATGTTGAATGAAGTTGAATAGAATCCTTTCCCTATATATGGGAGGCCTCCTGTTCTTCCGGTCTTCCATGTAGCTGTCTTCTCGCCGTTCTGCTCAACGGCTACTTTCTGGATATCGTTCTCACGGTCAAACGGACCGTAGATGGCCCAGTCGTGAGGAATGGTCACGGATTCCCATTTCACTGAGTCCTGGGAGAAATTCCAGTTCTTGAGAAGGGTTTCGGTCCTCTCCGAGGCAAAGGATGCAAGGGCAACGAAAGAAAGGACCGCGCAGATTATTTTCTTCATCAGCTTGGTATGTCAATTTTAGGGTTATCAGGTTCACGCAGAGCAGGGTGGTTTGCATCGTTGTCAACGTCGTCATTGTTTTCAACGAAATAACCGACATCTGCTGTCTGCGAAATAATACACAAAGATAAAGAAAATATTATGACCTACCAAACAAATATGGACAAATTAAGAAAATATAATGAATTTTTCATCTATGAGCCTGACGGGAAAGCGCAGAGCTTTCATCACGGGGCGACATACTTCCGGCCATCTCGGATGTATAGTTGGCCGGAAGCAGGACTGCTGATGCGGCGACCCAGCATGTCGTAGATGGAAGCGTTCTTATCTTTGGTATTATCTATGACATTGTCCACCCCCAAGAAGTCGGCAACGGGAATGCGATCACGATTATCTTCTCTTGGATAGAGCACCTTACCATCTATACTCAATACACGATTGAAGATATGATCTGTACAAGGACAGGTAGGAATATATAGAAAGTTGATGGTTGTAAGGCATCCGTACTCACTATCGAGTCCGATCCCCTCTACTATCGGCAGTTCAATATAGTCATAATCTTCAGGAGATACCAGCATGAGACGATGGCTCTCACCATCGATCTCAACGGATTCAACGGCCCTGACTTTAAAGACCATTTCCTCTGTCTCCGCAAACACATGCAGACCGACATAAGTATCCCCTTCCTTACAAGTAAAATCATAAAGTAGCTTTTCTTCGAGATCGGAAGGATGTGCCTCACCGCCACTCGGAATATAGAGATGACCGAAGTAACGATCATCACTATACACGACATTGCTGATAAGCGTATAGACTTTTCCTTCTTCCTCACGCAGGTATCCTTCATGCCGGTAATAGTTCTCATCTACATCGATTATATAGCACTGGCCATCTTTATCATAATCATAGGTTGCCTTACGGAATGATACCAGTCTGTGGTAAGTCTTGCCGTTGATCTCTTCAGCTCCGTCGAATTTGGTATAAAACGCCGTTTTGTCATCCCAATGAACTGATAAGTGTTCCCAGACCCGGTCATAACGAATCATGGACTTGTATTCCTCGGCTGATGCGGAGAAAGCAAGTGATAAGAAAGAAAGAAGTAATGTGAGCTTACAAATACATGTAAAAATTCTTTTCATAGGCAGATGTTTTTATTTGGTTAGTATCTACACTAAGTTTTATTTGGCTATGTATTTCTTGCCTCCCTGAATATAAAGCTGGCCGGGAGCCGGAGTGCTGATGCGGCGTCCCAGCATGTCGTATATCGGAGCATCGTCCTCCCTATCGGCCTTTAATGCCCTCACATCCGACAGGTAGCTGTCCATTTTATCATACTGTAGCAGACATCTATCACCAATTTTGCATTCGATAATCCTTGACCATATATAACAAGTAGGCACAATTAATGGTGTGACGTAGGTATCTCCCACAGCACCGATGCCTTCTACCCAATAATCGACAATGCGGAATGCGGAGTTCTGAATCGCCAACACATATCGTTCTATCCCTTCTATCACAAACCGCTCTTTCCAAGCCACAGTCCAGCCGTTGAATAACGAATCCCCAACCTCAAGATTAAAATCAACCATCGGAATATATTTCTTGTCTTCCCATGAAAACACCCATACCACTCCATCCTCCTCGTAGGCCTTATTAATAAAATACTGCGCTATACTCGGATTGTCGAGTAGATCTTCATCTAAAGGATGAAAGACGAAGACCTCATGCCCGTCCTCCGCAATCGTCTCTACTATCTTGCCGCCATACAACTCTTCCCGTTCAGGAAGCCCACCGAGATTCTCATATGAGACAAAAGACCATTCCTT
>JAIDTS010000140.1 GCA_029060585.1 Muribaculaceae bacterium | reverse complement strand
TCACGGTACCGTCTTCGTTGAGTTCGGTGATGATGCCTTTCACTACGGCGTTGCTTTCAACGGTGTCGCCGGATTCCTGCTTGCCGAAACGGCGGCGGAGGTTCTGGTCCTGAGTGGTCACCATCTCATCGGTCACCTCGATGTTGTAGTAAGGCACGTTGAGTTCCTTGCTTACGGGATTCTTGATCTCGGGAGCGAGACCTACGCGGAACTTGAAGGTGAAGTCGTCGTTTTTGATGTCGAAACTATCGCTCGCTTCGGGAACCGGGTTGCCAAGCACACGGAGCTTGTTCTCCTTGATATAGTTGTAGAGTGCTTCGGAAGTAGCTTTGTTTACTTCATCATATTTCACAGCCTCTCCATACTTCTTCTGGATGAGGCTCATCGGGGTCTTGCCGGGGCGGAAACCGGGTTCGGGACGGTTTTTCGCGATATTCTTAAGGGCTTTCTTAACGCCGTCAGCATAATCTGCTGCAGCGAGCTCAACGGTCACGAGGCCGTTTACGTCGTCGATTTTTTCAAACGTTACGTTCATTTCAGTATTTGATGTTTATTTCTATAATTTCATTATCCATACAATCTGATAACAATAACCGTGCCAGTTTTTCATGGCCTTAAGGGGCTTTTTCAGATAGTTTTGGGTTTATTCCGCAAAATTAACAAAAAATTCCGACATGGCAAAATGTTTTGAGTCTTCAGTCTTCAGTCTTGAGTCTTGAGAGGTGGGGTCAGAATCTTATGTTGTGTTTGAGGATGTCTCTTGCTTTCTTTATGAGGCGTTTGGTCTTTTCCTTTCTGGAATAGGCCGGGGGCTCGGGCATAGAGCCGTTGCCTACGCGGGTATCGATGTCCATGCCGAGGCGGCGGGAATCATGGTCGATGGCGTTGACTCGTGCGATCAGGTCTGAGATGATGGAGTCGCGTGGCACTCTCTCCGATTCGAATATCAGCATTGCGTCCTCGATGGCGAGACGGGCGTCTTTCTCCTTGCGACGAGCTTCCTTGACTGTTATGTATTCGCGGTCGGTGATGGTCAGGTCAAAATATGTGGTCACATAGAGTATGGGATCTTCAAAATGTTTGAATCGGAACATATCGTGGCCTCGGCCCATTGACTCTATGCTGCATGATATACGGTCGAGATTCTGCGGTCGCACCGCCAGGGTGTCGGTGTCGGAGAATCGGTAGTCCATCACGAGACGTTCGAATTCAGTGTCGCGCCATAGAGGCCCTGACAGTCGGGGAGTCCATTTACGTTTTGTAGAGTCGGCGAGAACATTGACGATCACGTTCACTCCGGCAGAGTCTTTGCGCCAGATCTCCGAGGGGGAATACTTTCCCATGACTGTATCAGTTCCGAGACGGTTGCCACCGATAAGCGCGGGAAGGCTGACTGTTCTCGGAAGCGAGACCCAGTCGGACCATGAGAAATGGTGGTTTGCACGGTCTGACACGCTGTCAAGCCCCGAGGAATCTGTCCATTTGTAGTATGACTTTGTCTTCAGCAGTCGTGGGGAGGTCCATCCTTGATACCGCTTCTCTTTTCCGGTAGGAATCATGAAGTCTACCCACTTCTCGCGGTAAAGCGTCAGCGTATCGCTTGAAGAGGTCATGGTAGAAAGTTCACGGATATATCCCGTAAGGTGAAGGATCGGGCGGTGCTTAGTGCTGACCTTCAACTCCGGGAGCTCGTAGGGAATGGGCTCGAGGGGAGCGTTAGGTTCGGCTACTACCGCAGTAATCGAGGCTGCACCGCAGAGAATTATGAGAATCCTTCTAAGCAATATGTAGAATCGTCTATTTTTCATGCGGCAAAGTTATCAAAACTTTACGTATGATGCAATTCTACCTCTGGCGTTTTGTGAATTCTTGATTAAAATTAACGATTATTAATCTAATTCAACTTACGCTTGCGTAAGTTGAGGGTTAAAAGGTTAGTTGAGGGTTAAAAGGTTATAGGGTTAAAGTGTTATGATTATATATGATTTATCTATAAGAGTTGTTCAGTAGTGAAAACACAAAATAAGAACTCTAAAAAAACGTAA
>JAIDTS010000014.1 GCA_029060585.1 Muribaculaceae bacterium | reverse complement strand
CATCGTCATTCCAAAAGAAAAATTACCATAATGATGTATCGGAGAGTTTTTTTCCACTTTACATCGTTTACTTTTTCCAGGTCTTCGGTATCTAATAAAAAAAGGATTTAAGAAAAATATTATGAGAATTAAATTTTTGATTACACTGCTGCTTGTCGTTAATATTGCTTTTGGCTATAATCAAGGAGATATCTTATTCCAAGAAAGTAAGTCAGATCAATCGAAATATATAAAAGCTGCAACAGATTCCAGGTATACACATTGTGGAATAATCTATAAAAAAGATGGTAAGGATTATGTTCTGGAAGCTTCAAATGTTGTGAAGCTCACTCCAGTGCAGGAGTGGATTAACAGAGGAGTTGGAAAACACGTTAAAGTCAGAGCTTGTCCAATTAAGGATTTCAAGATAGACTTGAAGAAATATATTGGTAAGTCATATGATACATCGTTCAGTTGGACTGACGACAGAATGTACTGCTCGGAGCTTGTCTATAAAATTTATGCTGACAACGGCATAAAGCTTTGCAAACTTCGGAGAGTGAGTGATTATAAGGTTGGAAAATTCAAAGCATATCTAAAAAAGAGAGCAATCTCTTTAAATGAATTAGTTGTAGCTCCTTCTGATTTATTGTAAACCTTTGTCCCTAATTTTCCACATCAATCCTTATAGAGGAGGCGCGTTAGACCGGAGGTCCCGAAGCGCCTCTTTTTTTGCCTAAGGCCCTCAATATCAAGCTGAGTAAGGATGAGAAAAACTCTTTACTCTGTTTTTGTGCTTTCAGATATTGTAATTTTGCGGCATGAGAACAAACAAATCTTTAAATATAAAAGCCATGACAGATTTCATCAACAACTTCCGCGCAATCCACCACTTCGTAAAAGGAATCCTCTCAAACGGCAGGGGAGAGTACACGCTGACCTTTGTCCAGGATCCGGACGACCGATGGTATATAGACATGCCGTGGGACGGCAACCGCGCCAACCTTGAGATGGTAGCCGGTGCTGATGACCTCCTCTCTTTCCTCGATACTGAGGGAAACCATCGTGTGACAATCCATGTGGTGCCTTCCGAGACTCCTCTTGAGGTGGAAGGTCATACCGAACTCCGTCAGCTCGATAAGTCGCTGACCGGCGGATCACACTATGACGCCACCGATTTTCGAGGCTTCCGAATGTCCCGGATATGGGTATGCCCCGTCACGCTCTGCGTGCTCGGACGCTATCCGAAATACCTATATGTGAAAAAGGCAGCTTAAAGTGCTGCCTTCATAAGACCCCGCCTCCGAATTCGGGGGCGGGACTCAATATTCAGATAATATGATGCGTTAGTTATTCATGGAAGGTAAGGAACGTAACATACAGGAGATGACTTCAGTCTATTTCAACAACATCATCCGCCGCGATGTCAGCCCTATGACGGTCAACGAGCTCGATCCCCGCGCCATGGATGACTTCAACCGTCAGGTGGCATTGGCTTTCACTGACGAGGCGGAGACAGTGAAAGACCGTGTGCGGTATCTTGTGCCCTATATCCTTCAGAACATCGACTGGCAGGAATACGCCATCCCTCTCGAGGCGTGGCAACTCCGCTATTATTACCAGCGAGACCGCTTCCTACAGAAAACCGGCCTTACATGGGAGCGTTTCATGAATCACGGGCCCATGCAGTCTGCTATTGAAAAACTCGGACTCAAGCCGGAACCAGTCTTTGAGTTTATCCTGTTTCTGTCTTATTACTACCGTCTCCGTTCAGATCTCCGCTACTCCTGCATGGAGCAGCTCGATTCCTTGCTCAACGAGCTGGACAGCTACAGTGGCGGCTCTGTCCAGATGGATGTCAAGGTGGGAGGCAAGCACTTCAAGATAAGTGATGACGCATTTCTGAGAAAGATGTTTCATGCCGTTGACCGTAGTGAGCTGAATACAGGTACGTTTGTCCACGACTTCAATCAAGGTTCAGCCCGCGACAAAGTTCGAGCCCTTGACTATTACATCGTGAAGACACTTCTTGACTATCTCCCTACAGATAAATCCCTACGTCGGGGAGGCCGTTTCAGCCAGGCGGAGCGTAACTTTGGCTTGTCGGTTCTCAGCTTGTGTGGCCGTCTTCCGGATATAGACCGTGAAGGCGAATGCAGCCAGGAAAACAACGCCACCTTCGACAAACTGATGCGCGACTTCAAAGGTATCCCCATCCCCTTCGCCATGGAGCTCTTCCTGTAATTGATTAAGCCTATGGTAGGGACGCGCGGTTCGTGCGTCCGCCTGTGGAAGTTGATCACTTAAAATTAGAGTAAAAGGAATATAAAATATTTACTCTATTTGTATCGGCTGTAATGTAGTAATTTTGCAGCATGAAAAACAAAATGAAGAAAAATATTGTTTACTTAAATACCTGTGAAGGTATATAATATCGCAGGGCATTAGTAATGCTCTTTACATAGAGGTTTTGGGGATATTGATTCCCTGTCTGATTCAAACCTCGTTTCAATGATTCAATAGCCGACAGCCATCGCTGTGTCCATACGGCAGCTGTCCGGCAAAGAGAACATTGAAATCGAGGGTGATCGTCCCGGTAGGCCGGGATATCAGGCAATCAGAGAAAATAATCAATAATCTAAAAACCAAAAACTGTAAAGAGTATGAAAACAAATCAGAACAACAACCGTCTCGGCTCCATCGAGTCGACAATCAACGCAATCGAGAACAATCTCGTGAGAAACGCTGCCGCAGGTCTGTCCGTTGAAAGGAAGAAGGCCGGCAATGGTCAGGCATGCAAGTGCATGATCAACATCTTCGCGGAAGAAAAGCCAAAAGGAAAGGATGACAGGAAGCCTCTTCTAACCTATGCGTTCTATGCCGGAACGTATTTCCCCTCCCGTCTCGGGTCTGTCGCCATCTACGCCGACAATGTGACTGCGATTCTTGCCCAGATCCGGGCGAGCAAGACGCTTTTCGGAATCCCGGTGGTGGAGGCCACGCTTGAGTGTGGGCGCCGCCCGTTCATCGACGTCAGGTTTGCAGCCTGACGTCAAAATTCAAGAACACGTAACTTTGATATAAAAATGGAAGAGACAATGGATTGCAACGTGGAAGCGCAGTGCGCTTCCACGCGAATGGCACTGCTTGAGGCCCTGGCAAAATTAGGAGCTCACACGACGGTGAACGATGATGGATCCATCCATGCATGGTATCAGGGAAAATCCATCGATATCCTGATCTCAAACTATCTTGTCAGGATATGGGACTCCTATTGGAGGACATATACTCCCAACGACCCCGAGCCTCTTCTTTGGGAAGCAGTCAATGCTGCGAATTTCGGACCGTTAGCCACCTTGATCATATCAGAGTCTGAAGATAAGGAGCTCACCTATGTCCATACTAAGATTGACTTCATGTTTGCACCGGGAATACCATATCCCGATGAATACCTTCACGCACACCTCAGAGAACTTGACCGTATCCGTGTACGCCTTGACACCCACCTGCAGGCCCTGAGGTCAAATAATAAATAGATAACGTATTGAGTTTATATGTAAGTTCTTACGATGACATATCAGCTCGGAGAGCTGATGATTATACCCAAACCCCAGACTTCAGTCTGGGGTAGGGTATACACATGGCAGTAGCCTCGGAGAGGCGCTTCGTGATAGATTTATGCTTTATAGCATAAAAAATAATCGTCTACAATAGCCCCGCCAATGACATTTTTTAGTAATTTTGCAGATGATTCATAAGAAGCGCCAAAGAGTTGGCGCAGTGGATCAGCTTTTTTACAAAAAGGTGTTATTGAAATTTTATCTTCGTAATTCAAACTTGGTCGTTAGAATTCTGCAAGAAGGTAAGGTTGGCAATAGCACCTGCACTGATTGCATATTCATTCCATATGGAGAATCTGCACTATCGGTGTGGGGCTATTGTTTTATCTATGCAGAAAGGTAGACCAAGACCTGAATTACGGATAAGACAATACATTCCTCACACCTTTTTTATGTCTAATCGTAAATGTTTCAATGGAGGATTAGGAATATCCATTATTGTATAAAACGTTGTAATCTTCAGCCCTACTGAAATAAAGAATCAGAGTAAGATGAATATATGATATTTACGCTGGTTTCAAGATTTGAAATATCGTAAATTTGCAGTGTGAAAACAAAAGTGAATAAAATAGTTTTTAGAAGTTCATATATGATAGTAATAAAAAACAAACGCTGTAAACGAGAGAACATCGAGAAGGAATTTCCTGGATGTGTGATCTATGACGTGACAAGTAAAGGAGAGATGAATCGGTTCTCTCCGTTTTATCCCCATGGCGGTATTCCGATCCCCTTCTCGCAGGGTGCCACCTCAATGAGTGTGGAGGGAATATGGCAGGGACTTAAGGTTTTCAAGTCGGGCGAAGGAATAGACCGCTCATGTTTCCGTAATGATACCATGAAGGGACTTAAGAGAACAGTAAGGACTCACGGTCGAATGGCAGGGCATCAGAAAGGAATCATGTCAAAGGAACTGCTTGAGTATATCACAGCACGTAAGGAAATCTATGTTCCCTCATATTTCTGGATGCTTGAGCATAAATGCATGGACCTCGTAGAAAAGCTCCGCAATGAGAGTAAGGAGAAGACAGTGGTGCTACTCGACTATGATACCAACGGAGACATCGAAGACTGGCATAAGCCACTCTCTCATGCCTCTCTGATTAAGAGATTTATTGAGGAATCCACGGAATAATACTTCC
>JAIDTS010000139.1 GCA_029060585.1 Muribaculaceae bacterium | reverse complement strand
TTATTTCTGCTGGAGGGGAGTCATGTGGTAGCCGAGGGCGTTGAGCTCCATCTCCATTCCGGCGAGGTACATCTGATGAAGGGCGGCTACGAAACAGCCGAAAGCGGCTTCTGTTCCGTTCTCAACCTGTTCGTGGGTCAGGAGGCTGTGGACTCTTGATGCACATTCGGCGACAAGCTCAATGACTTTGTCGGCGGCTTCTCCTTCATAACCGAGGACGGTCTTCACGACTGTCTCGTCGAGGTTGTCGAAACCATTCTTTTCTCGAAGAGCTTCGTAGTAGTCGGTACGGTCGGCGTTTGCCACCCAGTCGGTATCCCAGTAGTATGCCATCGCCATTCCGACAAACATTATCCAGCCGAGCGACACGACGGGATATTCCTGAAATTCTTTGGATGCGTCCGGGAGATATGCACGGCCTATCATCGCCCATTTCTCCTCTACGTCGGGGCATTCCGGAACGTGGGGGTCGAGCGCTTTCTTGTACTGGAGGAAGCTCGTCAGGTCTTCCCTTACCTTCTCTTCAAATTTCTTAGCTATTTCCTTGCTGTTTTCCATTGTTTAAGATTTTAATGATGATTTATAGAAGCCTGATAAATCTTATAGGTTGTTTAAGGCCTATATTATTATCATTGTATAAACGTATGGAAGAGTGGATTGGTTGCTTTGGAAATATTATAAAAGATAAAGGGAGATTATAAAGATCATTTGGAGTGGCTCTTCTTTGCTCCTGAGATGATCGTAGCCCAATTATAGTTGCGTATCAAGCCTACGATAGTGGCATAAGCCATTATGAGACAGCAGGTGAAGCAGAATACAAGCACGGCGCCTACGATAAGCGCGATTTTTGCAGCTGCAATAGCCGGACCCATACCGTCGTCGGATGAGGTGGTTCTGCCATCAGACCATTTTGTAATGATAGTGCGGAACTGTAGTGCACCGGCGACCGCTACAAGTCCTCCGGAGAGCCAAAGCCCGATGCGCTGGATTACGTTAAGAGTCTTGGCCTCAATTTCATATTTGTTCATGGTATATCCGTAGGGACGGCATGCAATGATATAGAGGGGAATGCATATAGCAAGGAACCAGAACCAGAATTTCATGTTGCTCCGGGAAGACTTATGCGAGTCGAGTGTCTTTGAGGCCTCCTGAAGAGCCAAATCCTGAATGTCGTTGTATTTCAGTTTTAAGACTCTGTCATATTCAGCCAGGAGCTCTTTCTTTTTAGTAGGCCATGTCTCTTTAGCTTTCTTGAGGTTTTCCTTACATTTCTCGCGCCATTCATCGGAGGAGGAAGGATTATTGATCTCTTTCTCATAGTATTCAGGCAATTCCTCGGTCGAGTAGTATTCTCTTCCGACGCGCTCAAGGAGAAGTGCCTTGTATTTTGAAGGAGACTCATAGCGTACGGAGAAAAACTCACTTGCAATGTCGTGTATCTTGAAGCTTGCCATTTCGATTGTGGTGTCGTTTGCCTGCCATGCCTTTATATTTTCCACAACGGTCTCCTGCTCCTTGATCTCCTCCTCCTTATGGCTGCTGCACCAATTGAGGATGAAGACGGAGAGGATGGCTCCGACGATTATCTGCCATTGGAATGTCCAGTGTCTTGAACCCGCGAAGTCGATATCGCATACGAGATCATGAATGCGGTTGCCGTCTAAAGCATTAGGGTCGGATGCTGAGAGCTCACGCGTTGATGCCCAAAGTTCTTCAGCTTCATCGAGTTTCTTACGGGAGGTGATCGGCGACAGAATATAACCGGAGTTTTTCCAGTCATATGCTTTTTTGAAGTTGTTGTCCATAAGTTTGGAAGTAAGAGGGTTAGTTAGTTTGCAAAAGTAGTATAAAAAATTTGACGGTACAATCACGGAAATCCGTGAAATTAATTTCGGGTG
>JAIDTS010000138.1 GCA_029060585.1 Muribaculaceae bacterium | reverse complement strand
CGAAATAAGAGAATGAAATTACAGAACTCGCATATATGCGAAGTGACTAGTCATTATCAAAATCATGACTGATCTGTTCTTGTTCCTCAGTTAACTGCTCATCCTCAAGAGTCAAGATAATATTACCTTTTGTTCCATAATTTGGAGTTCCAGCAATATTAAGTTTCAATATTTTTTTGATTTTTGGCCTAACCGTCACTTCAGTCTCAAAATCCTCCGTGACATCACCTCCTTTATGCCAAATGAACTGTAGAGTAAATTTCTCAGATTCAGCCAGTAGATTATTCATGGAAAACAAACCTTCCCAAATATTGTTGGTATCTTCTGTCGAGAGTTTTAAATCCTTGGTAAATACTAGACAATCTCTGGTATCCTTAGTCCTGTTGCTACTGTCTTTCGATATATCTTTGACAGAAAGGTAACCACCGGGAAGATTCTCCAATTCAAATCTAAGTCCGAAACTTTTATACCCCATCTCTATCTCAACATTATCTTCCAGTCCTGGATCAAATGAGGAATAGGTGCCATAGTATCTTTTCACACGGGGATATCCTAAATCTGCGTTACGAGGTGAATAATCGCCTTTTGTATCCACCATTGCTTTTCCTGAATTCAATTCAAATAAAAATCTACGATCTTTGGAGTCTAATTCATAAGTATACAGGAAACTATCTGTGTATTTAGAATCTAAATCACTTGCATTATCGAAATTGATTGAAGAACCGTCATGAAGCCTAAACGGTTGTTGATACCTATTCTCCACAAGATGAACTTTATCATCTCGCTCTATCAAGATAGTAGCTTCGAATCTATAGGTGTAACCTGTCACGACATCTATTGATATTCCGTCCTTACCTTTAAAAACACCATAGGCATATTTTTCCTCAACTGCGTCATCTTTACTTTTCTCAGTGCGAAAAACATTTATGGCAGTATACAAATCACCGTCATCCGCCCTAAGCAAAGGCTCCTCGGATTCAGTAATGTAGTCGCCGCCGAACGACATACGGACGGTTTTCATCACATGCTTGTCCTTCAAGCCGTGAATGCGGTAGTTTCCGTCGTCAAGCGAATCGTATTCGTTCTTACACGAAATAATTCCACATGCCATGACGGCCATTAGAATTCCGTATATTAGTTTTTTCATGATATTGGTTTGGTTTGTATTTTGAATTTCTCTTGATACTCACTAAAGGCATTTAAGACTCCTGACAGCTGAATCCATGTCTGCTGCGCCAAACACATAACTTCCGGCAACCAGCACATCGGCTCCCGCTTCGGCAAGTTCTGCCCCGGTCTTAGCATTCACTCCTCCGTCTACCTCGATCATTGCATTAGATCCGCTCGCATCCCGGAGGGCCTTAAGCTTCCTTACCTTTTCAAGAGTATGTCTGATAAAAGGCTGTCCGCCGAATCCGGGTTCCACCGACATTATCAGAACAAGGTCAAGGTCTTGTATTATATCGGAAAGCATCTCTATCGGTGTGGCCGGGTTTAGTGTTATTCCGGCAAGCATTCCGGCTTCGTGTATATGCTGGACGGTACTGTAAAGATGAAGGCAGGCTTCCTGGTGCACGTTCATGATCCTCGCTCCGAGATCGCGCACATGTCCGATCCATTTCTCAGGCTCCACTGTCATCATATGCACATCGAGCGGCTTTCTGCACTCCCGCGCAACTCCCTGAAGAACGGGAAAACCGAAAGATATATTTGGCACGAACACGCCGTCCATGACGTCAAGATGCAGGAAATCCGCATCAGATGCATTGATTCTCTCTATTTCCTTGCCCAGATTAAGGAAATCAGCGGCAAGCAACGATGGTGAGACCTTCATTTCCTTATCTTTAATTTGAGTTTGTACTGTCATAGCTTTTCTTCCGGAACGCATTCCACAGGATATAGAGCACGCATATGCCGAAAAGCGCATAACCCGCATAGGTGAGGTATCCGTTATACTGCTCAACCTTTTCGAATAGCTGATCGGGAGATACATGGAGAGACAGCCAATATCCCAGCCCCGCGAGGATAGCGTTCCATACCATAGCGCCAAGAGCAGTAAAAAGCGCGAATACTCCTATATTCATTTTCGAGAGTCCGGCGGGAATAGAGATCAGCTGACGGATAGCCGGGATAAGACGACCCACAAACGTTGAGATAGCTCCATGCTTGTCGAAATAGGCCTCGGCTTTATCCACTTTTGCTCTGTCGATGAGGCAGGCATGACCGAACTTACTGTCGGCGAAAGCATAGACTATCGGACGTCCGACCCACAGAGCGAGGAAATAGTTGATGAAGGCTCCGCAAAGTGCTCCCAATGTTGCCACTATGACTACAACGAATATATTCATGTCTCCTCCGACTCCGGTGTTGGTGCACGCCAAATATGCCGCCGGAGGCACTACGACCTCGCTCGGGAACGGTATGAAACTGCTCTCGATAGTCATGAATAAAAACACGAAGAGGTAGTTTGCGTTCTCCACAAACCACTGGAAAAACTGCGATGCGTCGAATATGCCTGCGAGTATCATGTTTGTTTTATCCGTTCTTTTGGTTTTGCCGAAACGATGTCCGACTGCTTTTCTGCAAATTTAACGATAATATTCCGATCTTGCAATAACAATTAGCTATTTTTGGTGATTTCTCAGTAAATTACCTATAATTTCAATAAATTCTCCGTCATCCATATCATAGGGAAGCCAGTTTATAGGAATACCTCTTTTTTCCATTCCCCTCCACCACGTCATCTGACGCTTTGCAAACTGATGGATCGCGATCTCAAGCTGGGTTCTCATCTCCTCAAGGGTCAGCTTTCCGATTACGAAAAGAGTGACGTATTTATATTCAAGACCGTAGTATATCAGATCCTCCGGCTTGACTCCGCTTTCTATGAGCCTCTTGATTTCATCTACCATCCCCTCACCGAGCCTTGCGTCAAGACGCTCGCTTATCCGCTTCCTTCGAGCTTCTCTCGGGATGTCGAGTCCTATTACGATACTCCTAAGCCGTTTAGCGGTAGCCCGGTCAGCCGATCGGGCGCTTTCCGGATGTTCCGCATAATACTGCTGGATTTCTATTGCACGCAGAGCACGGTCGCGGGTATCGATGTCTGTAGTGTTGTGGAGGATCTTGAAGTTGCTCAGTATCTCGGTCAGTTCCTCAAGGCTCTTGCCGGAAAGCGACGACCGCAACGCCTCGTTGCGCTCCACCTCCGGCATGATTAGGCCGGAGAGGGCAGCCTCCACATACATCCCCGTACCTCCGCATAGCACCGGTAGTCTTCCCCGCCCTTCGATGTCGGCTTTGGCCGCCTGGAAATCCGAAAGAAACCTGTGGAGGTTATATTTATCGCCGGCTTCGGCAATGTCGATCAGATGATAGGGAACGTGCCCGTATTCGCCGAGGTCTTTACCCGTGCCTATATCCATCCCGCGATATACCTGTCGACTGTCGCCGCTTATAATCTCCCCGCCGAAGGCGGAGGCTATCGAGACTGCCCGTCGCGTCTTGCCGCATGCCGTTGGGCCTACGACTGCCAATATCTCAGGTCCTGGCGTCATTAATGCTTCAATGGTATGGTTATTTGCTTGCCGTGCTGCCACTCCTCTTTCCAGATAACTCGCGCAGGAATTTCTTCAGTCTGAAGAATTTAGTGTCGCTGTTGAAATTCGCTATCCGGATCCACTTGTCGTCCTGGAAATCCAGGCTGCTCTTCCTCACGTCAGTCAGCCTGAGATCGCCCTTATACGAGCGTATCTTGTTCTTACGGTAGCCGTCTTCATCATATAGCTTCTCGGTAAGCATGATGGTGGAAAGACGCGAAAGGTCGTTGAGCGCGTTGGATGCGAATTTCTGTGGACAATCACTGTACATCCGCTTCACTTCATCGAAACGAATCCACTCTCCATCGGCCTTCATATCAGGATAATCGCTTATGTCGCCGTCGAGGAAATAGAAGTATCTCAGCAGCGAGTGCTTGTCGACCCCAGCGAGATGCCGCCCGAAAAAGAAACGCAGCTCCCCATCTTTCTGTCCCGTCATGTTTACCACTATGTTTCTCGCTTCAGATGTGGGCACGCCGTTGACGGTCTTCTTCGTGATGAATGGAGTATCCAGAACATCGTTTGTCTGGTTGAGGCGATCGAAGGCATGGCGGTTAAGATAGACGTACTCTCCGCATATTACATAGTAACGCAGATAGGTGCGCGCCGTTATATCGCGGAGCTCCTCCGGAGTTATGATCTCGTTATGCTCCTGAAGGTCGAGATATAGGTTGTAGTATCTGATCATGAAGAAGACTTCATCGAGAAGCACCACGATGACCACAATCCAGACGAACACATACCAGTCTCTCGCGTTGCGGTTGATATTCACATAGGCATTGAGATAGTAGGTCCATACGATAGCCGAAAGAACAGCAAACACTAAAGCGAGGTTTCTAAGCTGAAGGTCCATCTCCTTATTGGAGATCATGCCGAAGTAACCCCTTTCCCTGTTGTGACCGTATTCCATACGGAATCTCCTGTAGGAAGGCATGCTGTTGCGGAAAAAGAGGGCGAAGAGAGTCACTCCGAGTCCCGTAGGGAGAAGGATAAGAGATGGAAGGTAAGGATCGTTGAAGAAAATGATCTCATTGGGAAAACTGTAAAGATCCAGTATCTGTATCACCACGAGAAGAATACTGATGAAAGTATAGCATATTAGGGTATAGAGCATCGTCTCCACAACTACCATACATCCACGCTCGCCTGAGACATGATTGTTCCATATCATGGTATAGAGCACTCCGCTCAGCAGCAAAGAGACTATGGGAGCCATGTAGAAGGGCACAAAATGCGACCCACACATGACAAGCGCTATGCACAGAAGCGATATGGCGAGATTTCGCCATAGGTAGTAGAGCTGCATGCTGTTGATCTTCCTTAAGTCTTCCATATCGTTCTAAGGTCAGTTTCTTTCTCAAAGTAATTCCTTATTTATTCTTCCTCGGGCATCCCTGTCCCGAGGTCAAGACTCACTTCAGATTGGTGTCGAGGAAATCGACAACCCTTCGGTAGAGCTGGGTTCTGGCGTTGCATGTGCGCAGAGAGTGGTCCATTCCAGTGAAGACCATCATATCGAAGAGATGGCCCTCGTAGCTCAGCTTAGAAGTGTATTTAAGGGTGTTGTAGAAATGCACGTTGTCGTCGCTCGATCCGCTCATGATCAGGAGCCGCCCCTTCAGTCTGTGGCTTCTTCCAATAGCTGAAGACTCTGCATATCCTACTTCGTTCTGGCCGGGCGTACGCATGAAGCGTTCGGTGTAGATAGAGTCATACCATCTCCAGTCAGTTACCGCGGCCATTGCCACTCCACACTTGAACGGAGTGTTCTCTGCCGTCATCTCCATAAGGGTCATGTAGCCTCCGTAGCTCCATCCGAACAGCGACATCCTGCCGGCGTCGACGTAAGGCAGCCTCGCAATGGCGTTAGCTCCCGCGATCTGGTCCTGGGTCTCGTATCTACCGAGATGCATATAGACGCAATGTTCCCATTCTGAACTGCGCCCCCCGGTGCCACGTCCATCTACGACAGCGACTACATAGCCCGACTGGGCAATATAGTTGAGGCCGTCCAGATGCCATTTGTTGGTCACCTGCTGCGAGCCCGGACCATTGTATTGGTACATCATCAGGGGATATTGCTTCGATTCAGCGAAGCCGGATGGCTTCATGATCATCGCGTCCATGTCGTCACCCTGCTCGTTCTTGACGCTCGTAAGCTCGAACTTAGGCGCTCCGGCATACCTGACTGCATATGCTGAATTCATCTCGAGTTCACTTACTTTCTTGCCGGCTGTGCTCCAGACTGTGTACTGCGGAGGCGTATTGACATCGCTCCATGTCCTGACGTAATACGACATATCCTTGCTGAATGACGCCGATTCCCAACCGGGAGTATCGTGGAGAAGCTTCATAATTCCCTTTGCGTCGATAGAGGCCACGTTGCGATTGACGGCTCCGAGCTTGGTTGTCTGCACGAAATGTGTGCCAGTCGCCGATTTGCCGTAATAGGCGGTGACATTGAATTCGCCCTGGCTTATCTGGCGCAGTTGGCGCCCGTTGTAGCTGTACTCGTAGAGATGTGTCCAACCGCTACGGTCGGAAGCTATAACAAAAGACTCCGCGCCGTAGCTGACCATCTGGTAGACATCGTTGTCTACCCATGCCTTGCTCTGCTCGGAATAGACCTGTGTGGCTACCGTGGAGGCCGGATTGACGCTGAAGATCCTGAGGTCGTTCTGATCCCTGTTGAGTTTCATGACCATAAGCCGCTCTCCCTTTCCGTCAAACTGAATGTCGGGCACATAGTCGTCTTTTCCGAGCTGAAGATCCATCTCCTTGGTTGCCCTCGAATTAAGGTCGTATGCGTGGACAGATACACGCGAGTTCGGGTAGCCGGGAAGCGGATACTTATAAGTGAACTGGGCGGGATATGGGTCGCCGAGAGGATCTTTGTCGCAATACGACCGATAGTCGTCGAAACTATATGCCGGCACATCAGTCTCGTTCCATTTCACGAATGCGAGTGTCTGGTCGTCACCGCTCCAGCAGAGAGTGCACTGCACTCCGAATTCCTCCTCATAGACCCAGTCGGGAGCGCCGTTTGTGATCTTGTTGGGAGCTCCGTCGGTAGTGACGGCGATATCGGTCCGGTAGTCGAGATTCGAGATGAAGATGTTGTTGTCCCTGACATAGGCTACACGCAGACCATCGTGCGACATTGTCGCGCCTCTCTGCGCCCCCTTCTCGGAGACGCGCTGCATAGTGCATCGCATGGTGTCATAGACGTAGTATTCAGCAGTATAGCTATATCGCCAGATACCTTTGACGTCGTTCCAAAGCAGTATCTTTCTGCCGTTTTCACTCACCTGATACCCACTGAAAGAATCGATCTTTAACTCTCCCTTGATTGCATCAAGGTCGAAAAGAGTACCGGTCTTCTTGCCGGTCTCATAGCTGTAGATTTCAATCTTCCTGCCGTCTTTACTGACCATGCTGTAGGTCTTGCCGTCGGCCAACGGGCGCATCTCACCTATCCCGGCCGGTGCGCATTTCCTTATGTCGCAGTAATCCTCCGCCGTGAGGGTTGTGGAGGCCGAAGCCACCGCAGCCATACCGCTGAGAGCGGCCACCATTAGGACTTTATTCTTCATGTGCATGAATCGGAAAAAATTCAACTCTCAGTTTTGAATCAATAGGAACGTGCGAAGATCACACGGCGGGCCGAGGGTTTGCCTGTGACCATGCATACTCCGGGCGTCGTGTCCCCTTCAAAAGGAATGCAACGTATGGTGGCTTTCGTTTCTTCCTTTATTTTCTCCTCGGTCTCGGGAGTACCGTCCCAATGTGCGAGTATGAAACCGCCTTTCTCAATCTTCTCCTTGAATTCCTCGTATGTGTCTGCCGTGGTGGTCATTTCCTCGCGATATTTGCGGGCCTTCTCGAGAAGGTTTTTCTGAATGTCCTCGAGCAGATTCGCAACGGTCTCCTCTATTCCGTCGAGCGGTAGAGTCTCCTTCTCGAGAGTGTCGCGACGCATCACCTCAACGGTGCCGTTCTCAAGGTCGCGGGCTCCTATAGCAAGTCGAACGGGGACACCCTTCACCTCATAGTCTGCGAATTTGAATCCCGGACGCTTGTTGTCTGCATCGTCATACTTTACGCTGATTCCTTTCGTACGGAGGTTCTTAACGATACTGTCTACTCTTTCTGAAATCTTTGCAAGTCCCTCGGCGTCCTTATAGATCGGAACGATCACAACCTGGATCGGTGCGAGATGGGGAGGAAGAACAAGGCCGTTGTCGTCGGAATGGGTCATGATGAGGGCTCCCATGAGCCGGGTCGACACGCCCCAGGAGGTTGCCCATACATATTCGGGCTTATTGTCCTTATTAATATATGTCACGTCGAATGCCTTTGCGAAGTTCTGGCCCAGGAAGTGGCTCGTGCCGCTCTGAAGAGCCTTGCCGTCCTGCATCATGGCCTCGATTGTATACGTATCCACAGCGCCAGCGAATCTTTCGTTGGGCGACTTAACACCCTTGATCACCGGCACGGCCATGTAGTTTTCTGCAAAGTCGGCATACACCTCCAGCATTTTCCTTGCCTCGGCTTCCGCCTCCTCCCTCGTAGCGTGGGCTGTATGGCCCTCCTGCCAGAGGAATTCGGCCGTACGCAGGAACATTCTTGTCCTCATCTCCCAGCGCATTACGTTGGCCCACTGGTTGACGAGGATTGGGAGATCTCTGTAGGAGTGTATCCAGTTCTTATATGTATTCCAGATGATGGTCTCTGAAGTTGGGCGTATGATCAGCTCCTCTTCAAGCTTAGCCTCGGGATCTACAACGACACCGTTGCCGTCCGGATCATTTTTCAGACGATAGTGCGTCACGACTGCACATTCCTTTGCAAAACCCTCCACATGCTCAGCTTCCCGACAGAGGAAAGACTTTGGAATAAGGAGGGGGAAATATGCGTTCTGATGGCCTGTGGCCTTAAACATATCGTCGAGTGTACGTTGCATCTTCTCCCATATGGCATATCCGTAAGGCTTGATGACCATACAGCCTCTGACCGCCGACTGCTCGGCGAGGTCTGCCTTGACTACGAGTTCATTATACCACTGGGAATAATTGTCTGATCTTTTTGTGAAATTCTTTAGTTCTTTTGCCATGACTGTGCAAATATATTTTGTTCCTTTAAGGATAAAAGAGTATACTTAATACTTAATACTTAATACTTAATACTCAATACTTAATACTCAATACTCATCTGAGCCTGTCGGCTGCACGGAGCTTCTTCTGGTCGGAGGAGATGAGGCGGACTGCAAGCAGATCTGCAATAACAGCGATAGCCGGAGCTGCTACAAATACGCTCCAGCTCACATCTGCTCCGAAATCTCCCGCGAACTGCGATGCGGAAAAAGCGGCGATGACGCATGCCACGGCCGCGAAAAGCGCCGAGACGAGCGCGACTTTCTTCTGAAGCGGCATGTTTCTGAAGCAGAAGATGTCGATGATAGGGAGGATAGCAGCCAGAATAGACAGCACGAAAAGGCTTGCCGTCTTGATTCCGGTGGCCTCTCCTGCAGCTGTCGCGATACCTTCGCGCGCTATTCCGAGTGCGGTCACATTAAACGTGTAGTCCGCCGCCTGGATCTGTCCAAGCGAACAGAATGAGAATATTCCCATCATGACTCCCGCTATGAGGAGCATGACGCTCTGCCATCTCTGTATTACCATATTTACGTCAGTTATCTAATTTTTTTATCTTTTCTTCTGGATATTTCCTAATGAGCTCCGCACTCCGGCCCACCGGCGTAATCCGAGCAGGCATCGGAATCATCAGCAATCAAAATGCAAAATTAATAAAAAATATGGAGTTTTCATCGTTTTTTGGCATTTTATTTGTTCT
This sequence comes from Muribaculaceae bacterium, assembly GCA_029060585.1. The sequence continues at coordinate 1,712 of JAIDTS010000138.1, read as the reverse complement.
TATTTATGGGATGAAAATCGTTTCAACCCTTTTGCCTCCCAAATTATGAAGAAAAATTAATGAAAAGACTAAATATTCTCTCCCTGTTCAGATAAGTATGCTCCTTGACGCAGGACGTTTCAAGGACTCCTTCACCTTGTTGCGTCGCCGCCTTACGGAGATTCCACTGGCCGGCGCGCTTTCGCTTGTTTCCAAAGCTGAAAGCACATACAGGTATATGCTTGACTATTTCAGCCGAGGCCTCGCCGATCCGGGCCGTGATGCCATGCTCGCATCCTTGCGTCTCGATCTTCTCGACATAGCCCAGAAGATAGACAAGGATGCCTTGGCAACAGACTCTCCAGAACTTTATTTCTCGACACTCCGCATGTGCCGGCTCCGCCCCGCGTCACTCAAGGCTTCCCTCGACAAGGTTGTGGAGCTCAAGGCCATGGCCGATCTTGCACTTAGTTCCGGACAATATCCCGACACTGTCATGCCCCGCATTGAGGAAGAGGAGGAAAAAATATTCAACATCCTATGGACTGCCGACTCGCTGCGACCCGATGAGTATTCGGAGGTGACGGCGGCGGTAGCCGGAGGTGGTCTCCCCTACACTACAGCGGCGCTGTCGGTAGCCGCCGTAGGATTGTCGTTGATGAGATATTATTCGCGCGACGCGTTCCTGATGCTTATGGATCTTGTAAAAGCAGAAGACTACAGAGTCTCAGCGCGTGCCCTATCCACCCTGATCCTCGCTTTGAGCAGGTGGGCGACAGTAGCCTCTACCGATGTTCGCCTGACGGAGGCTTTGCAGTCACTCACTGATATAGATGGAATGACCGACAGAATACGAAATGTGGTGAAGATTACCGTACGCACACGCGACACCGATCGAGTGTCGCGTAAAATGCAGAGGGAGGTGATTCCGGGTCTCATGCAGTTCGGTCCGGACATCATACAGCGTCTTAAGAAAACTTCTGAGGAAGCATCATTTTCAGATCTTGAGGCTAATCCGGAATGGGAGGAACTTCTGAGGGATTCCGGACTTGAGGATAAGCTTCGGGAACTTACTGAAATGCAGTCGGAAGGTGCCGACGTGATGATGGTGGCATTTTCCAATCTCAAGAATTTCCCGTTCTTCCGTCAGATACGCAACTGGATGCTCCCTTTCACTGTCCAGCACCCTATGCTGCGTCCACTTAAGACCATCGATGACGACGGTGTCTCTTCAATGCTCGAGATGAGCGGCCTTATGTGCGACTCAGACAAGTATTCGTTCGCTTTCTCCATCGCGTCGATGCCAGCCGCACAAAGGAGCATGGTGCTCTCGCAGATGCGTGCCCAGACAGAGCAGATGAAGGAGCAGCTATCCGACCTTAAGGCACTAAAGGCCGGAACCGAGTATGAGGAAGAGCTTACACGCTACTTCCGCGATCTCTACCGGTTCCATAAGCTTTTCCCGAAAAGGGGTGAGTTTTTCGATCCTTTTGAGAAGGCACTTGACTTTACTTTCATTCCGGTGGTGTCTGAAGTCATGGAATCGGCCGACGACGTTGCACCCGTAGCTGAGTTCTACTTCAAGCGCGGCTATTATTCCGATGCCCTTCCGTTGCTGCAGACCGTGGCGAAGTCCGCCGCAGCAAGTCCTCATGTCTGGGAGAAGATAGGATTCTGTCTGGAAAAGTCGCCCGGCGGCAATCAAGAGGCTATCGAGGCCTATATGAAAGCCC
>JAIDTS010000137.1 GCA_029060585.1 Muribaculaceae bacterium | reverse complement strand
TCTATTCGTCGGCATCGTCAGATGTGTATAATCGACATCGACTATATGGGCCTTGCAGCACATTGCCATGAATTTGAGGAGGATTTCAGAAGAGATAGCGAGAATGCGCCTAACTCCGCATCCGCATCCCGGCTCCTGCAGCGCAATCAGACGCTTCACTCCCGCCTTGAGAATCGGCTTGACTCGCTTTACGGGAAATGCTCGCTTCTGATGAATTCCGGATATCACGCCAACGTCGGCGCGCTTTCAGCCCTTTCGATCCCGGGTACGCTCATCGTAAGCGATAAACTGATACATGCCTCAATGATCGACGGCATTCGCCTCGGCCATGGCGACACTGCCCGGTTCGCGCACAACGACCTGACGATGCTCCGGAAAATACTTGACCGAAAAGCAGGTCAATACAAGAATGTCATCATCGCAGTGGAGTCAGTCTACAGTATGGACGGGGATTTAGCTCCGCTTGCCGAGTTGGTTGAGATCAAGAAGCAATATTCCAACTTGATGCTGTACGTTGACGAAGCACATGCATTCGGAGTCTTTGGAGAACATGGACTCGGACTCGCAGAGGAACTTGACTTGCTTCAGGATATAGATATCCTTATTGTGACCCTTGGAAAGGCGGCTGCCGGATACGGGGCGTTTATCGCGACATCCGAGGCATTACATTCCTACTTAGTCAACTGTGCGCGAAGTTTCATTTTCTCCACTGCCCTGCCTCCGTCATTTGTAGCCTGGAATGGGCTTATGATTGAGAAACTGCTCACAATGAAGCAGGAACGTCGCCATCTTCGTGAGATGTCGGAATGGTTTCGCAAGGAAGTAGAAGCTATCACGGGCCGGAAGTGTCAGAGCCAAAGCCAGATAATTCCCATACATGCAGGAAGTGCTGAAAAAGCTATCGCCATGGCCGAGACACTCAGAAGCAATGGAATCGACGCGCTTCCCATTCGTCGCCCTACCGTTGCCGCAGGTACGGAACGTCTTAGGCTTTCGCTATCAGCCGGATTGACAAAGAATCAGCTCAGACCTGTACTTGACGCGATTCAAACTTCAATTGGCGTAGACGTGTAATGTCAGCTTTCCGGACTCGTCGAGTATGGCATAGGAGAAAGTCTTTATCCACTCTCCAAGCACTGTAAGATCGCAGGTCTCGCTGAGATTCAACTGCTTCATTATATGCAGATGGCCGTAGATGAAATGACGGATGTTCGGATGTTGATTGAGGTATCCTCTTGAAAAGTTCTCAAGCTTGTCGAGAAGCGGATGCCATTCCTGTCCGGCCTCCCTACCGGTCTCGCGGCTGTGGCGACTCCATGAATAAGCGAACGGCACTGTCCAGCGCGGATGGATTGCAGAGTAGAAGAACTGGCATACCTTAGAGCGGAACATAGAGCGTATGAACCTGAAACTCCATGGATGCTCCCCTACCCCGTCGCCGTGGGCCATATATACCATCTGCCCGTATATCTCTTCCTCAAGCGAGCCATCGACAACCCTGACCCCGAGTTCAGTCGGGATATAGTCGAAAATCCATATGTCATGGTTGCCTATTAGCCATGTGATTTTGACTCCTGCATCCGAGAGTTCGGCAAGTTTACCGAAGAACCTTACGAATCCACGGGGCACGACATAGCGGTATTCATACCAGTAATCAAGTATGTCGCCGAGAAGATAGATGGCCTCGGCATCCTCTCTTATCGAATCGAGAAAAGACACGACCCTTTTCTCCGACTCACGGGAATCGGGGAAATAGGGAGCACCGAGGTGCAGGTCGCTCAGAAAATAGGTTTTCACAGGAAACCGAGTTCGAGTTTCGCTTCTTCCGACATCATGGACTGGTCCCAGACCGGATCGAACACGAGGCGTAGGTCAACTTTCTCCGGACCCTTGATGCTGACAAGTTTCTGACGAACGTCTTCAAGTATGAAGTCTGCAGCTGGACAACTCGGGGCTGTCAGCGTCATATCCACATGAAGAGTCTTTGTCTCGGTTTCATAATCTATCTTATAAATCAGACCGAGGTCGTAGACATTGACAGGAATCTCTGGATCGAAGACCGTACGAAGCATCTCTATGGCCTTTTCTGTGATTCTGAGTTCTTCGGCTGTCTGTTCCTCTATGCTGCTCTTTTCTTCTTTATTTTCCATTTTATTGAATACTTTTATATTGAAAACAAGCCCCGGTTCCTAATAGTTGTGGATTTTTCTGAGGATTTTGATTAGCTTGCGGGCAAGTGTGCGAACCTGCTCGTCAGAGACCGCAAGATACGGCGGCATGAGATAGGCGTTGTGGGCAAACGGACGGATCCACACTCCCTCCTCAACACACATCTTCTGAAACTCACCAAGCCAAGTGATATATTCGTGAAGTTCTATCACTCCGATTCCTCCGAGCACCCTTACCTCCTTGACAAAAGGAAAGGAGGCGGCCGGAGCAAGTTCTTCCTTTAGTATCGACTCTATTTCCTTGATTCTTTTCTGCCAAGGACTCTTTAGTAGCAGATTAACGCTCGCCAGCGCAACAGCACAGGCAAGCGGATTGCCCATGAAGGTCGGACCATGCATTATGCATCCCGCCTCGCTTGACGATATCATCTCTGCCACTTTCTCCGAAGTAGCGACAGCCGAGAAAGTCATGTATCCTCCCGTAAGAGCCTTACCTATGAGCATGATGTCCGGTTCCACTCCTGCATGCTCCCATGCGAAGAGTTTTCCCGTTCGTCCGAATCCGGTGGCGATCTCATCGAAAATCAGAAGTATGCCCCTTTCGTCACATTCCTTGCGAAGCTCACGGAGATACTGCGGATGGTAGAAACGCATTCCGCCCGCACCTTGCACTATCGGTTCGAGTATGACGGCGGCGATTGTATCGCCGTGCTCGTCAAGAATACTTCGCATGGATTCAAAATCTTTGGAATCCCATTCGTCATGGAAACCGCATTGTGGAGATTCGGCAAAGAAACGTACGGGAAGAGCTGGACCGAAGGCACCGTGCATACCCGTCATAGGGTCGCAGACTGACATGGCATTCCATGTGTCGCCATGATAGCCACTCTTGATCGTGGCGAAATTGGTGCGTTTGGTGTCGTTCTGTGCCTGCACGGCCATCTTCATTGCCACCTCGGTAGCAACAGATCCGGAATCTGCATAAAAGATGCGGTTCATCGAGGGAGGAAGTATATCGAGAAGCAGTTTTCCGAGCTCGATTGCCGGCTGGTGGGTAAGGCCGCCAAACATGACATGGCTCATCTTGCCAATCTGTTCCTCCATCGCCTTGTTGAGTACAGGATGGTTATAGCCGTGAATGACACACCACCATGAAGACATGCCGTCGATCAGTTGGCGGCCGTCTTCCAAAGTGATGACAGCTCCGTCGGCATGGTCAACCTTATAGGTTGGCAGTGGATCGTGTGTGGATGTATAAGGATGCCAGAGATGGTCTCTGTCGAATTCGTCTTGAATCATTTCATTTGAAGTTTTGCACTGCAAAATTACAAAAAACGCCATACATATGCAAGAAAAAGCAAAAAGGGCCTAACCTCCACGGTCCAGCCCAATTTATGAGTTTCTACAGGTAAAAAATCTTAAGGTAAAAAGATTGTTTAGATTCTGAGTGCAAAGATAAGGT
>JAIDTS010000136.1 GCA_029060585.1 Muribaculaceae bacterium | reverse complement strand
AGAATCTCGATTCCTACAGTGATGCTGTCTGTCTTGATGTAGTTAGCCAGTTCTCCTCCGACAAGTATTGTCGATCTGTCGGCATCCGCTACAGAGGTAGTGATGTAGAGTGAATTTCGGGTGAAGTATTGTTTGGGATCACCTATCTTAAGCTTTACATCGCGATATAAACCTCCTCCGGTATACCAACGGGAATTTTCCGGTTTTCCGGTGTCGGCCTTGACCGCAATCACGTTAGGCTCCCCATACTTAAGTTTCTTTGAAATATCTGACTCAAAACCGAGATAGCCGTAGTCCGTGCCTCCTATGCGCTCACCGTTTAGGTAGACATCACCGACGAGCATGATTCCCTCGAAATCTACAAGCACACGCTTGCCTTCCCAAGATGGATCCGGAGTGAACGTTTTCCTATACCAACCTTCACCCATCTCCTTGAAGCCGCGAGAGCTGAGCTTACTCGCTATATTGGCCATGAGATTGGATTTGTCGCCCGTGTCGCCCGCTTCCGGTTCAACCCAAGGCTGACTTATCTGAAAATCGTGCGGAAGATTGACCGTCTGCCATTCAGACTCATCTAATACCACAGCTTCAGCTCCCGGATTCTGTCCGGGAAAGAACTTCCAACCGAAATTGAAATCTATTGTTTCCTGAGAGGCCGCTCCCAGAGCGATCGCACCGAGAAAGCTTAATGAAAATAGATGTCTAATCTGCATGTCTCAATCAGTATATTTCAATGACTTTATATATTTCGACCAGTCCTGATAGCCGGAGAATCCGTTTTTCTCGCGGTCGCCGCAAGCTATCACGCGATAGCGTATCATTCCATCCTTATCGGGACGAACCTTGACGAGATAGTTGAGGTCAGACTCCTCTGTGGATACGACATTCGATGGGTCGACGATGATTCCGAGCCCAACCTGCTCTACTATCTCCGGATGATTCTTATCGGGGATATTGCTGCCCCATGAGGCGGCCCTTCCCTCCGAGCTTATGAATCCCTGATTATCGGACTCGAGTTTCTGTATGCCGGTGCAGAACTCATCATCTTGCTGATATCCGTCGAGCTTGATCTCCACCAGAAGGTCACGGCTGTTGGGGAGAACGGAATAGGTCTGCGTCATCTGAAGCGGATGGCCGTTGAAGATCCAGTCTTTATTGATAACCTGTATTGTATGGTCATCGAGGACTTTCTGTGTGCGTGAAGCAACAGTGTCGATGGTGACAGGCTGTCCATTCTGTAATCCCCGGAAAGATCC
>JAIDTS010000135.1 GCA_029060585.1 Muribaculaceae bacterium | reverse complement strand
CTATCTGAAAGTATAGCCGAGGCCAAGCATGAGGTTGTTTTGCTTCTGGAAGTTGAGGAGCTGATAGCCGATGTTGACGAAGAGGGCGTGCGTAAGGCGCACTTTAAGATTGGCGAGCTGATAGGAAGCACGCGTCTCTTCCGGCCCGATCACGTTGTAGCCGATACCGACATTGACGGAGAATATCGGCATGACAAGTTCAGCACGGCCGGATAATCCTACGCAAACCTGATTAAGAAAGGGGGGACGAGTGAACCGAATGTCATCGACTCCGGAACCCTCTACGTAATGCCTCTTCAGGTCGGTACTCTCATCCCATTGGAAATCGGCTGAGGCCCCGGCTCTGAAGTTACGGGTGATCTTCCACATGGGAGCGAAGTCAAGACCTGCGACAGCAAAATGCCCGTTGAGCAGGATAGGTTCATCTCCACCTCTATACACGCGCTTACGCAATGAACCATAGACAGTGAGGTCGAATTCAGGACGTTTTTTCAAATCACATTCATCCTTTCCGGAATAATTAGAACCGACATTCCCATCTGTAAAGTCGCCAATATTTCTCCGGCCCATAAAGCGCGTCACCCCTATGCGGACACCCGACATATTGACTCCGGGATTAGGGAAGGAGGTGTTGCCGTTGGAGTAATGGGTAAGATCGATTCCGGCAACTATGGAATACGAGTCATTGATTCTGTAGCTCAGGCCTGCTCCGAGGTTGATGTAGGCATTCACCCGCGAACCTACGATAAGATTCGAGTGCGCCGTCTGGCCGTCGCACGGACGCCAGCCGAAAGAGGCCCCGAAATTCCACTCATAATACAGCGACAATCTGTCTGAAAACCACCATATCGGAGCACCCTGAAACGCATATACCGACACCGGAGTACCGATTCCTTCTGGGTTGCCAAGAAAGTTGACGGCAGTTCCGATACCCTGCCATGCGCCGGGATAGATACGTCCCTGCCCGGAACCGCTGGGAAAAGAAAAGCCATATTGCAGATGAATCGAGGTGGCTATACGTGTATCCTTCGCCTGATCCACATTAAGATAGTCCCTGAGGATATCGTCACGATAAGAGGGAAAGGCATAAGCCGCACGGGCGTCAAGCGTCAAGGCGTGACGAAAGCCGTACGCTATCGAGTCTCCGGCTCTGACAGAGAGCGCTACTGACAGCAAGAGCGATATGACGAGGACTCTTGGATTCATGTTCTGCCCATTAGATATACAAAGTTAATAAAAATCAGGAAGACATGCACATTTATTGGAAATAAATTCCTATATTTGCATTAAAAGAACGCAAGATGAAAAAGAGGTATACTGCTTTTCTATTATTATGCGTGGCCATCGCCGGAATGACGGCGGTCACGGTATGGGGCCAGAGCATTGGCTCAGGACTGAAACGCGGCGGCGAAGGGGCGAAAGACACAATGCCCAAGATAGCCGTGGCATATGTAGTGGATTCAAGAAAGGGCGTGCCGGATGCCGACATGTTCACCCATCTGATATATTCATTCACTCAATTCAACGACGCCAATGATGGCGTGACAATCAGGAAACCAGAGAAGCTTCAGAATATGGTCGACCTGAAGAAACAGAATCCGAACCTTAAGGTGATTCTCGGAATAGGCGGAGACAAGAGGGAAGGATTCAGCGAGATGGCTGGCGATAAAAAGAAGCGGAAGGCATTCGTCAGCCAGGTGAAGCATATAGTCGATTCCCTCGGACTCGACGGCGTCGATCTCGACTGGGAATTCCCTACCACGGACAAAGGAGGCCACACCGCGACTCCTAAAGACGACCGCAACTACGTGAGCCTCGTCAAAGATCTCCGCAAGGCTCTTGGGAAAGACAAATGGATCTCCTACTATTCCAACAATTCAGGAGCCTTTATCGACCATAAACGGATGCTGCCCTATGTAAGCTACGTGCATGTCTCCGGCTATAACCTCGCTGTGCCGAAAGATGGAGAAAGAGGCTATCATCAGAGTCCACTCTATTCAAGCAGAAAGACCGGAGGATGGTGTGTCAGTAAAAGTATCGCAAGGCACATTGATCTCGGCATTCCTAAGGAAAAGATACTGATGGGAATTCCATTCTACGGACGCGGCAAGACTCCGTTCCCGACCTATGTGGAGTGCATGAGCCTTGATAAATATGCTGCAGACACGGAAATCGTTTGGGATGACGATGCACAGGCTCCGTATTATGCCGACAAGGACGGAAATCTCGTGTTGGGACTTGACGATGAACGCTCCATCGCAGCCAAGTTCGACTTCATTCGGACCAACGGCATGCCGGGAGTCTTTGTCTGGCACTATGATTCCGACTATGACGACCATCGTCTCGGCAAGACCATCCAGCGTCTTAGACAGGGGAAATAAAGAAAGGAGCCTTCAAAGGGCTCCTTTCTTATAGAAGTTCATTCTCTTTTCAGAAGGTGTCGAAGCGATAGACGATCGTACGGTGGTATGGAGCCTCTGGCGAAACCGTCTGAGAGGGGAAAGCTGCACGGCTGGGAGCGTCAGGGAATCCCTGTGCCTCCATAGCCACACCTTCATAGTCCTCATAGCTGCGGCCTGCCATGTTGGCCGGGCTTCCGGCGAGATAATTTCCAGTATAAACTTGTACGCCAGGCTGATCGGTCAGCACCGTCATGCGGCGACGGCTTTTCGGACTGCGAAGCACGCATGCCTCGCGAAGTTCGCCATTGGGACCATCTATGCAGAAGCAATGGTCATAGCCCTTGCCATACTTGAGAGGAGCGAAATCCTTGTGGATGTCCTGCCCGAGGGTCTTGAACTCCGTGAAGTCCATCGGAGTTGCCGCTACGGGAGCCATCTCTCCACTCGGAATGAGTGTCTCATCGCCGGGAAGGAAGTAGGCAGCGTTGAGCTTCAGCTCATGTCCGAGCACGGGAATAGGCTCAGATCCGTCAGCTCCCTCAAGGTTGAAGTAGGCATGGTTGGTGAGGTTTACCACCGTCTTAGCATCCGATGTGGCCGAGAGGTCGATTGTCAGCTCGTTGTCGTCATTCCAAGTGTATTTCACCTCAGCCGTGAGATTTCCGGGATAGCCCATCTCTCCGTCTTTGGCATGATAGCGGAAGATGACACCGTTTTCGATCTCCTCCGATTCCCATATCTGATTCTGGAAACCCTCCGGGCCACCGTGCAGATGGTTGGGACCGTTGTTGATGGGAAGGTCGTAGGTGATGCCGTCGATCTGAAGCTTACCCTTGCATATTCTGTTGGCGTAACGTCCCGGAGTCTTTCCAGCGCATGGACCGTCGGCGAGATAGCTTGCGGGATCGGCATAACGGATAGTCACGTTATCTATATTTCCATTGGCGTCGGGAACCGATACTTCGGTGATGCCGGCGCCGAGCGAAGAGAGCTCTACGGAAGCCCCCTTGTCGTTTATAATCCGGTATAGGGTCACCTCTCCGATGGGAGAGGTGGCCGTTCGTTTAGTGATTTCCATATTCTGCTGTATAAAGTCAGGATATCAGTCAAGTTTGTGGGCACCGTCGGAGATGACTACGTCGTAGATCATCGGAGCGTGGCCGTATTTGTCCTCGAAGCGCTCGGTGATCTCCTCTACAAACTTGTCGTGGAGGTCGTTCTTCACGAGGTTGATGGTGCAGCCGCCGAAACC
>JAIDTS010000134.1 GCA_029060585.1 Muribaculaceae bacterium | reverse complement strand
TTCGTCTTGTCGAGGATCTTGGCGTAGACCTGCGTCGACTCGATGCTGCGGTGTCCCATCAGCTTGCTCAGGGTGTAAAGATCCGTGCCGAGCTCGAGCATCATGACGGCGAAGGTATGCCGTCCGCAGTGGAAGGTGATGTGCTTGTTGATCCCCGCAGCTTTGACCCATGCCGTGACGTTGATCCTCGCAGTCTGCACCGCCGTCAGATCCGGAAACACCAGGGAATCCTCCGCCCCTCGCTCGCCCATCAGCTCCACTGCCTGCCCGTTGATGTCGAGATACTCCAGACTCCCGGTCTTCTTCTGCCGGAACACAAGCCGCGTCCCATCTCCCATACGCTGCACTTCGCTCCACCTCAACGCAGAGATATCGCTCCATCGCAACCCCGTAAGGCAAGAGAAAAGGAATGCTCGAGCCACTTCCTTGTCCGGAGGCGGTGTCTGTATCAGTCTCCTAAGCTCATCGACAGTCAGGAACTCCCTGTCAGATTCCGGTTCTTTAAACCTCTCTACAGCCATCGATGGATTGCTGCTGATAAGCCCTTCCTTCAATGCAGTATTGAATAGGGAGCATATCTTCTGAAACATGAGTGCTTTCGTGCCGTCGCTTATATGTTTCGGCGCCACATTGTGTTTCCTTCCGTCAATGCTCCATTGCATAGCCTTGGTGTCAAGATAGTCGCGGAAACCCTGCACCCATTCTTTGTCGATGTCTGTGAGCTTCAGAGAGCGGTCAGGATGATATCTCACAACGTGCGACAGGCAGTTTTCCCAGCTTGTCTTCGTTGTGCCTTCCTTGCGGGCTATGATGCGCTCCATGAAGTCGTAGAAGAGCACCTCATCGTCATGATCGGGAGTGACACCGAAGATCTCAGCCTGTTTCTTTACCAGGTATTGCGCCCTTATGGACTCCGCCAGGGCGAGAGTCTCCCTGTTGGCTGCCTTGTCGGCCTTTGTCAGCTCCGGAACAAGATAGAGCTTGAGATGCTCGTAATGGCGCTTGCCGCCGCTGTAGATATCGAGGTATATGCTTTTCTTGCCTCCCGCCCGTTCCCTCGTCCGGAGGGAGACGGTGTCTTTCTTTCGTCTGCTCATGATGATCCTGATTTATGGTGCGCAACAAAATTTGTTGCCCATGATTTTGCGCGCAACAAATACGCGACACAAAAGTAATATATTAATGGCATATATGCAAAAAAAGAGACCGGAATTTTTTCGGTCTCTTTCTTCATATTTTATGGTAAATTAGTCTTTTATGTACTGATTTGTTGCCGTGGTTGTGCCGTAGGAATGTCGCGCAAACCCCTCAAAAATCCCCTTAAAATTCGCTCGAGAAATGGAATTTGATCTTCGGGAAGTCGCTCTGCGCCATCTGGAGCACATAGTTGCTGTCTGCCATGAAGACGTCGCGACCATCCTTGTCCTTGGCCATGAACTGATACTTACGCTTCTTGAAGGCCTCAAGAGCTTCCTGATCGTCGCTCTCTATCCAGCAGGCCTTGTAGAGGCTTATCGGTTCCCAACGGCACTGCGCGCCGTATTCATGCAGAAGACGATATTGTATCACTTCAAACTGAAGCTGACCTACCGTTCCGATGATCTTGCGTCCGTTGAATTGATTGGTGAACATCTGTGCCACACCTTCATCCATCAACTGGTTGATGCCCTTGTCAAGCTGCTTGGCCTTCATCGGGTCGGCATTCTCAAGATATTTGAACATCTCCGGTGAGAAAGAGGGAAGTCCCTTGAAATGCAATTCTTCTCCAGAAGTCAATGTGTCACCTATCTTGAAGTTGCCCGTGTCTGGTATACCTACGATGTCGCCCGGATACGCCTCGTCTACAATGTTCTTCTTCTGGGCCATAAATGCAGTAGGCGCTGCGAACTTCATCATTTTGTTGTGGCGCACGTGCTTGTAGTTTACATTACGCTCAAACTTACCGCTACATATCTTTACGAAGGCAATACAACTACGGTGGTTGGGGTCCATATTCGCATGAATCTTGAAGACAAATCCCGTAAAACCTTCCTCTTTCGGATCTACGGTGCGCTCCTCGGCTTCTATCGGCAGAGGAGCGGGAGCTATCTCGCAGAAACAGTCAAGTAGTTCCTTGACTCCGAATGTGTTCAAGGCCGATCCGAAGAATACGGGTGCCACCTCACCACGAAGATAAGCTTCCTTGTCAAACTCCGGATATACTCCTTCGATTAGTTCGAGATCCTCGCGGAGCTTTTCCGCATCCGCCTTTCCTACAAGCTCATCCACAACAGGAGAGTTTACATCCTCAATCTCCACTCGCTCGCTGATGGTCTGTTTTGAAGGTGTGAAGAGGTCGAGTCCATGTTCGTATATATTATAGACTCCCTTAAATTTTTCGCCTATGTTGATCGGCCATGATAGCGGACGTACCGAAATCTTTAGCTCCTGCTCCAGCTCGTCAAGGATGTCAAAGGGATCGCGTCCTTCCCGGTCGAGCTTGTTGACGAATATGATGACCGGAGTCTTCCTCATGCGGCACACCTCCATCAGACGTCTGGTCTGGGTCTCTACGCCTTTGGCTACATCGACCACAATAATTACCGAATCGACTGCCGTTAGCGTCCGGAAAGTATCCTCGGCGAAGTCTTGGTGGCCGGGAGTGTCGAGAATGTTTATCTTATAGTCCTTGTAATTGAAGCCCATCACAGAGGTGGCAACGGATATTCCCCTCTGTTTTTCGATTTCCATCCAGTCTGATGTGGCTGTTTTCTTTATCTTGTTGCTCTTTACTGCTCCCGCCACGTGAATCGCGCCGCCGAAAAGCAGAAGCTTTTCGGTCAATGTAGTCTTGCCGGCGTCAGGGTGAGAGATGATGGCGAATGTGCGTCGCCTTGCTATTTCTTTATTGAGTTCTTCCGACATGGCTTACTGTTATTCAAGGTCAAGCTCGTTATTGTAGTCTTTTTTATAATATTGGGCAAGAGTACCAAGGAAATGCGAAACTTCCTGTGCTGCGTCGAGTGTCTCTTTCGAGATTTCCTTACCCTGTATCCTCAGCATGAGTATTCCGTAAAGGAAATTGAAAAGGGTCTCTATCTCACCAGCCTTGTTCTCACCGGCTTTTGAGCGGAGTTCCACTATGAGGGGCAATACCTTGTAGTATTCAGAGGAGTATCTCGCGTATTTTGGTTCTTTAAGCAGGCGGGCGTTTAGGTCGTCGAGAGCGAGAATCACGTTCTTGTTGAGCTGAAGATGTCCTTTCTCGGTCACTCCTTCGCGCCTCATCATGTCGATGAGAGATTCATACCATTCGGTCATCTCTTTGCGCTGCTCTTCCGTAAGACCTGAGTGTTTATCCACAATATTTTCGTTAATGCGGTCAAGGTCAAGACCGAAGGCCCTGATCATATCCTCTATCTGCCACATATAGAGCAGATATTCCGCTATATTTTCCTTTTTTTTCTGTGATGCAGTAATCATTCTGCAAAATTACAAAAAGTAGCGTTAATCTGCAATTTTAAATAAATTTATTTTATTCATGATAGATTTTGATTCTGTATTGTTATATAG
>JAIDTS010000133.1 GCA_029060585.1 Muribaculaceae bacterium | reverse complement strand
ATCATAGTCATCGGCTATGGGGCGCAAGACAGTGTCAGCACGGCAAACGAAAGACTTTCCCTCCTTGACAGCGAGAACATAGCCGACTATATCGCGCAGCATGTCGGAGACAACCGATTCAAAATACAGACCATAGCCGGAGACATCGAATTGAACGAGCTAAGAAGGATGATAGAAGAGAATCCGGATCTGGGAAACGCTGTGGCTGTATCTGCCTATTTCACGGCAGAGCCAGACTATCGAAAGTCAGATCAAAATATAAAGGCGACGGTCTACAATAATTTGCCTAACCGCACGTTAATTATAAATGATACTATTGAAACGATTGTGACGACATACATAACTGAGAATAATGCAACTGATCCAACTCCCATAACGGCAACTACGGAATATTATAAGGACTCTGCGGCAGCTATACATCGCTTTGCTCTGAAGAGCAACGTGCTCTACGACGCCGCACTCCTTCCCAACCTTGAACTGGAATGGATGATCAACCGTAACTGGTCAGTGGCCGTGGAGGGAGACCTCGCATGGTGGAAAGATGCTCCCAAGCACCGCTACTATGAACTTGCAATGGTCTCTCTCGAGGGACGACGATGGTTTGCCGTGAAGAAACCCTGGCATGGATTCTATGCCGGCGTTTTCGCGGGTATAGGAAAATACGACCTTGAAAACAAAGACAAAGGATATCAGGGAGAGGGGGGCATGGCCGGTGTTTCCATCGGGTATATGTTTCCTATCGGAAAAAGTTTCTCACTGGAGGCTGGACTTGGCGCAGGCTACTTGCACACCAAATATAAGGAGTACTATCCCATAGATGAACATTACGTCTATCAACGTACGAAGTCACTCAATTACTTCGGACCTCTCAAACTGAAGCTCGCCATCGCTTGGCGATTCTACAACACAAACAAAAGAAAACAAACCACAGCACCATGAAGCTGACAGGATATAACATCATAGCGAGCGTCATCGCCATTGTCGTGGCGACAGGGATGACATCGTGCCGGAAGGAGTTGTGCTACAACCACTTCCGAAATGCTGCCATATCCTTATCGTGGGAACGTGAATGGGAACGTGACTATGGAGAAAGCCTTGAGTCGAGCTGGGAATCAGACGATTACGGTGGACTCATCTATGATGATCTGAGACCTGACGTCCCGGAATGGGTGCGCATTATTAAATACGGCACAGACGGATCAATGAGTGATAGATTTCTCGAACCCGACGGTGGAGACTTCATTCTTGACAGCGACGACTACACTGGATTCCTGCTCTATAACGGAGACACGGAGTATCTGGTAGTGTCCGATATAGCTTCCCTTTCAGACGCAAGGGCATCTGCGACCACAAGAACGCGATCCTCGCTATCATTCATAAGCGAGAAATATCCCGGCATCCGCTCCACCAATCCCCCGGACATCCTATATTCGGCCTACATTAGCCAATTCCCGGATGTGGAGATGCACGAATCGAAAAACGTGCCGATAACAATGCAGCCACTCGTCTACACCTACGTCATTCGATATGAATTCGAAGAAGGTCAGGAAAACATAGCGTTGGCCCGTGGGGCACTGGCAGGCATGGCGGAGTCGGTCTATATGCGCGACGGCAGGACATCAGACGAAAGCGCCATTATCCTCTACGACTGCACTCTGACCGACTACGGATGCGAGGCTCTGGTCAATTCCTTCGGAGTGCCGGGGTTGCATGACAAATATTACGGTCGCTCGGAAGAAGTGTCTGACGACCGTCCGTATACGCTTAACTTAGAGGTGATGCTGAAAAACGGCAAGACGGTCGAGTTCGACATCGATGTCGCCGACCAACTCAAGAACCAGCCCCGGGGAGGAGTGATCAAGGTCGGGGGCCTCAAGTTCGAGGAGGAACAGGTGGAGCCCGACTGGGTCGACTCGGGGTTTGACCCCGACATCCTGGACTGGGAACAGAAAGACGTGATCGAGATAAACCTCGAGGTATCAGTACCCCACGACGATGAATAATGAAATAAAAAACAACAAAATATAACGCTAAAGACTTATAACAATGAAACAGATTCTCTTATCCCTTGCCTGCGGCACAATAGCCCTTACGGCATGCACTTCCCAGGAAGTGATTGACGAGAGTATCGAGCAGGGCAATGTGATCGGCTTCGAGAACGCAGTTGACAAATCAACCCGTGCCGACGATCCTAACCTGGGCGTGGTACTCAACAAAAGCAATTTCGACAACTTCTACGTGTTCGGCTATTACACGAAGGATGGTATGGACAATACCGCCGTGCAGATCTTCAACACAGAGGAAGTGAAACTGGTAAACGGGAAATGGTCGTATACCAACCCCCGCTACTGGAACCCCGGCTGTACCTACTTCTTCTATGCCTATAGCTGCGGCGACCTGAAACTGAGCAACTCATGGGGAACATTCTCGATGGACATGACCGGGACTACTACTGAAACCCGCGCACTCGTGATCAACAACTATCTCTGCGACTACCGCCACCAGCACGACCTCGTCTACGCCTCAAACGAGGGCATTGTCGGCAAGGAAAAACCGCAGAACGGCAACACCACAGCCAACAAGCCGGTAACCTTCACATTCAGGCATCTTCTCAGCCAGATCAGCGCTTCGTTCACATCCCAATTCCCGTCAGGATACCAGATCAGGATATCAAACGTAAAGATGGCCAACATGATGAACATCGCCAACTACAACCCGAGGGCGACCGTAGCATGGTATAACCAGCAGAAACAGGACCTTCCCAACGGCGCCAGCCCATACATAGACCTTGCGATCGACAAGACAAACAACAAGAACCAGACCGAAACAGGCAAGGCTGCTGTCACATCCGGCATAGGATTCGTGATTCCTTACAACTATGCCGATGCAGCCAACACTAATGTAGCCCTGACTTTCGACATGGACGTGATAAGAGACGGCAAGGTGGTGCTTCAGCGCAACCTACGAGGCAACTTCAACCCGAACTGGGAATCAGGAAAGATATACAACTACAACATCGTGATATCCGGCACCGACGCCGACCTCGAGGCCATCGCTTTCGAGACCTCCGCAGACCCAATCTCAGGCTGGGAAAGCGGCAACGGCAGCACTATCACCCTCGAGACCTACACGAAATAGGCAAGAGGCTCCGCTACGGCGGAACGAAACGATACACAACGCCCAATACAGGTATGCCGTCCGGGTGCGGACGGCATACCACCTACCATTTTTGATTTCCATTCTCCTCAAACAAGAACCAAATGACCATCAACGGACCTAAACACATATTTTGCGCCTTCCTTGCCGCATGCGCGATGGCTTCCTGCGTATCAGAATCGTCGGAGCCGGAGCAGCCGCAGTCTGGCCAAAAGGTGCGTTTTGACATACACTCCCTTACGCGAGGCTCCGTCACCAAGGCCGACAACATCAAGGCAAACTCATTCGTGGTCTTCGGCGACGTGAAATATACCTATAATGCAGAGAGTGAACAACCTACACAGAGCACGGATGTGCTTCTAAACGCAATAGAGGTGAGATATGTACCGGACTCGGCAAGATGGATATCCTCCACCGACCGATTCTGGCACCCAAACGCCGAGCATTCCTTTGTGGCGGTCCACCCATACAAAGCCATTGACTGGAGCGGAACGACCTATCAGAACAACTCGCTATCCTTTAAATATACCCTTCCTGAAAGTTTTAGGGACACATACGACCTCCTCTTGGCAACCCACCGGAGATCCTATCAAGACAAGAAAAATTCTCCGGCATCCTCAGTAAAGCTCAAGTTCTTCCACGCATTCTCGAGAATCAACTTCTCTCTGCTGAACGAGACTTATGAAAAAATCACTGTGACCAACATAACGCTGGAAGGTGTGGACAAATCGGGCACTTTCTCCATAACACCTGCCCCATTGACTTCCGGGAGCATGCAGACCGACGATTACTCTTTCTCCTGGACCGACTTCTCCGACAGAGGTACTCTTTCGGCGGATATAGATGTAGAAGTGGAAGACGACGAGACCGTCTCCCTCTTTCCCGACAGCAACGCACTCTTCGTCATTCCCCAGAAAGACAATACCGGGATTACACTGACGATCACATACAAAGACAAAAACGGCGAGCTACATTCCCTTGATGCCGAGGCCTTCCTTGGCAACTGGGAGCTCGGAAAGATATATACCCATAACATCACCATCAAGACCCCGGCACAGGCTATCGACCTGACAGTGGATGTGGCTGACTGGATTCCGGGATCGGACAGCGAGGTGGATGTTCCAAGAAAATAAAAAAGAACGGACATGAACACAATTATAAAATCGACATACCTGCTTCCGACAGCCATGCTCCTCCTGACGGCGTGCTCTCAAGAGGAGGGAATTCCTTCTGTGGACACCGGCGATGGAAACCGTATCATTTTCCGAGCGTCTGTTCCTGATTCGGAGACCAGGGCACAAGTCGTCGGAAAGGATGACATTCAAAGTTTTTTTCTGACGGCATTCAACCCCGAAGATCCGGACAACAAGGAAGGGAAACTTACAGAGTACTTCGGCAACCAGGTCTTGACAAAGGACGACGACAAAGGCCTCTATTACTCCGACAACTGCCTATGGCCAAAGAAGGGACAGGAGGCAAACATACTGACATTCTTCGCATATTATCCCGGTCTGTTTGAAGGATCTTCACTTGACAATGGGTCTACCCTGACGGGAAATAAAGCTACTCTTGTCTATAAGATAAAAGACATCAGCATACCGACCGACATGGCCGACCAGATCGATTTCATAACCGCATCCACCACCGGATCGATGGCCGACAATTATTTCTCCGGCATCAATCTCAACTTCAGGCATCAGATGAGCCGTATCGAGGTCAAGGCAAAAGGAGAGCATAAGAGCTGCGACATCGAGATCGCGGGAGTGCGTCTGGCAAACGTTCCCATGTCAGGAAACTTCCAATTCCAGACATCAGACGCCGACGGAACCTGGACAGACTTAGCAAAGGGAAACGCAGAATACATTTTCCGCAACGGGGATGCGATCATCAAAGTTGGTGCCAACCCTGTATCAATATTGGGACGGCAGAACGCCGGCAATGACAACTGCGCGATGCTTATTCCATCTGCCTGCACGGCTTGGGATTATACGAAAGATGCCGGCAACACCAGCAAGGGAATATACCTGAACGTGCTTCTTAGGATTATCGACAAGACTCCATCAGGGAATGGGAAAGTGCAGTATCCTTATTTCGACAACAGCCAGGGTCTGAACGCCATGAATATTGACAGGGAGTATTTCGCGGTAGTCAGGACTACAGGCACGGTCAGCAGAAGAGTATACAAGAACGGCAACCGTTACTACTCCGATAAGGAACTCAAGCAGCCATACACCCTCGCATCCGGAGAGGAAATAAGGGAATTCGGGTGGGCTGCCCTACCCATCTCAGCCGACTGGAAACCCGGCTATACCTACACATATACACTCGATTATACTTCCGGAGTTGGACTGCACAGTCCGGACGTCACCGGTGATGTATCTCCCAAGGCCGGAGATCCGATCATCAGCGACAGGGTCGGAGTATCGGTGAGTGTAAATGACTGGCAGGGGCTTAACGGTACCACAACATCTCAAATAGTGGTTCCAGGATCTTAAAAAAAACACACAACATCAATGAACGACAAAAGAATAAAATATATTGGACTGTTTTTTCTGTCGGCACTTCTTCTTTCCTCCTGTAGTAAGGAGGATCTAGTGGATAGAGGCATGACGGATAATGACTCTGAGATACTATTCTTCACATCCATGCCGGGTATCGAGACCCGCTCTGCAGCCGATATCGATAAGAACAGTATCAAAAACGGATTCGATGTATCTGCAGCCCGTCTGGATAGCATAATCGGGAAGGATACCATCCCAATTGAGCATTTCTCCGCGCAAAGGGTGTTTCAGACAGCCGGGATGGGTGAGGCTTTCCGGTCTGATGGGTGTAAGTGGCCTTCAAGCAAAGGGAAAAATGCAGGGAAACTTAGGTTTTACGCGTTCTATCCTTCACGCGAGACGCTGAGGGACAGTGCCGGGGTTGGAAGAAATGATGAAAATTATTTCAAACTGGAATACGCAAAAACAAATGGCAAGACACAATACTGGATGAAGAGATTCAAGGTCAATGAAGATATACTAAGTCATTCAGATTTTGTTACAGCCACTGTGGAAGGTTCGAAAACCGACAATCTTTATTCCGGTGTAAATCTCGCATTGCAGCATCAGCTGAGCAAGCTCACCTTGGAAGCCTTTGGCAGTTCAGACAGCTATGATGTAGAGATAGCGGGGGTAAGAATAGGAGGAATAGCACTGGAAAGTGATTTTAATTTTGAAGATAAGCCCTTACGTGTTTTCAACTACACCATGACAAGAGTCGGCAAATGGACCAATATCAACAAGACTGGATGCGTGGAATATATTTTCCATGAAAAGGATACTGTTATTACGATAAATAAAGAAAATACGCCGGATAAGAGCCATACGAAGTCTATCATGGGTCATGGAGGACCTGCTTTGGTGATCCCGCATGATTACACTGTTTGGAAATATGGAGATAATAAAACATATCAAGCGCAGGGCTCTCCCCTATATTTCAGCGTACTTTTGAGAGTTAAGGAAAAGCTCACCCCAAATCATACATTGCTTTATCCCTACATTGAAGGTGCAAGTTTGAATTCATCTGTTACTGTAACTGCAGATAATATGAAAATTGTATATCTTTCTGTGGAAAGAACTTCGGGAAAGGTTATGAAGAGGGTCTACATGAAAGATAAAAAATTCTATACAAGTCCTGACTATTCCGAAGGGTCTTTGTACACCGTTCCTGCAGAGGAAGAGGTAAGAAATTATGGCTGGGCGTCTTGCATACCGAATACGAATGGAGACCCACAGATGAGATGGAATCCGGGATTCCAATACTACTACCAACTCGACTATTCCAAAGGAATAGGAGTGCAGGATCCTGCCGATGCTCTCCCCGGAAAAGTGATCATCTATCCAATAGAGGTCACCGCATCACCGGCAACGACATGGCACACGGTAAAAGATTATAATAACGTGGAAATAAAAGATGGAGATGTAGGTTTCACCATTGAATGATTACTCTTGAAGAAGCAATGATTCATGGCAAGGAATAACTAAAAAAAATATGAAATACAATTTTAAATATATTATTTTCACAATTTTGGCTTGTCTGGCGTGTGCGACATCGTGTACGTCAGACCCCAATCCCGATTCATCGGACTCTGAACTGGGGGAAGAAATGAGTTTTGAGGTGGGAAATAGCACACGTGCCGCCATCATTAACAATGAGACTTTAAAAGATTATCCTTTCATGCTGTTTGGAGATATGAACAGGACCGGAGAATTCTATGCCGGGCTCAAGATAATCTTTGATAAGCAGAAGGTGGAATTAAAGAATGGGAAATGGGACTATGGAGCAAAACAATACTGGCTTATGGGTCAGGAACACTCGTTTGTGGCCATACATCCGTATGATGTGCTGCCAGATCTGGATAGTCTGAAATATGAGAATTCCAAGGTCAGTTTCACGTATGAGCTGCCTGACTCACTTGATAAAGCGAAAGACCTTCTTGTAGCGACGCATAGAAGAATATACAATATGGATAACGGGAATCCGGTGAGATTCAATTTCACCCATCTACTCTCGACTATCAATATTGAGCCGGCATTGGATGAAGTCCTCATGTATGAGGATGAGGATGACAAGGTGAATTATCCTTATAATGAGGATGAATACATCCTGTTTCAAAAAATTG
>JAIDTS010000132.1 GCA_029060585.1 Muribaculaceae bacterium | reverse complement strand
TCGTATTATTGGTCGGCACGTCTCTCTCCGCAAGTAGCGGCATTCCGTCGGCCATGGCTTCGCGCTCTATGATGTCGAGTATCGCCTCGCAGGATTCTTCGTCGTGTGGCATAAATACTATTCCCGTGCCGTAACGCCCCTTCTCAGGCACCGGTACCCCTTGAAGAAGTATGAATTCATGTGGAATCTGTACCATTATTCCCGCTCCGTCTCCGGTCAGAGGATCCGCGCCTTCAGCGCCTCGATGCACCATATGCTCGAGCACCTGAAGTGCTTTCTCCACCAGCCGATGGCTCTTCCTTCCCCCTACGTTGACGAGCAGTCCGACGCCGCATGCGTCATGCTCATATCGCGGATCATACAGACCCTTATGACAAACCTCCATTTTACCTTGTTTTTACCTTAGACTCAAGAAAATTGTAAATTTTCTTTAATTCGACTACAAAAATAGTAAAAATACACAACACATCCAAATTTTTCATCATTTTTCTTTAATAAAACGGCCGCTACCCAACCGCTGTACGTTATCTTTCCCAAGCACACTCTATTTGCAAATATCCAACTCATTTACTAATTTTGCACTCTCATATTTAGTCTTTAATATTTAGTATTTAATCTTTACCCCCCATGGTTTCTCAATCCGAATTCCGCCTGCAGCCCCTGCGCCGCGGCTGCCACCTGATAACAGGAGAGATATTTCGTCATCTCCCCGCTCCCCTTCCCGAAGCGGGACTTCTCAACATATTCGTCAAGCATACCTCATGTGGTCTGACCATCAACGAGAATGCAGACCCCGACGTACGTCACGACCTCGACAAAATTCTCGACCATATAGTCCCTGAAAATCAGCCCTATTACTTTCACACAATGGAAGGCCTCGATGACATGCCCGCACATGCCAAAGCTACCCTTACAGATGTCTCCCTCACGATACCCATAACCAACGGCCGCCTGAACCTTGGCACATGGCAAGGCATATACCTATGCGAATTCCGCGACTACGGAGGCCCCCGCACCCTCGTCCTCACCCTTTATTCATAAGAATTATTATGCTCCGCAAACATTATGTTTGCGGAGCATAATTCCATAGCCTATCAGATTAATGCGTTTTTTCAACGTTTCCTTGCGCCATTGACGGCTCCCGGACTCCAGAGCTCAAAGAAGCGCATCACTTTCTCTTTGTCATACCCCTCTCCAGACTCGAGAAGACCGGAATCCTGGGTATGCACCACATTCCCATCGCTGTCAAGCACTACCAAGACAGGATAACCAAACCTGACGGGATTGCCAAGCCTGCGCAATGCATTCTCGGTAGCCTCTTTGTCTACTGTCCCTTCCTCACTCCGTGGATTGTAGTTGACGTGGATGAACTCGAAGTTGTCATCGACATATTTTTTCAACTCCGGATCCCCTTCCACAAAACGAGCGAATCGTATGCACCAGTTGCACCAGTTGCCACCCAACTGTGCCACTACAAACTTCCCTTCCTTCTGAGCCTTCCCGACAGCCTCGACTATCTGCTCTTCCGGATTGATCGACTCGTCATACACCTTGGACTTCTGTCCGTAAGCACCCAAAGCCACAGCCATAACCACCAAACTCAAAAATATCTTTTTCATTTTCATAATATTTAAAATTCTGTAAGTTCAAAAGCACGCTTTGTTTCGGTGTCAGAACCTCTGGTTCTGCTCTTCCGCCGACAAATTTACAAATTTTATCTTAATAATCCAAACCCGCGCAATGTCTGGGTCGTTTTATTTCCATGAAAGACACAAAAGACACTCCTGAAATACTCATTGAAAAAACCACACCCGAAGGGATAGAGCGCCTACTCGCCTCAGACTTCGTGGAAGGCATAGGCCCCGCATATGCCCGACGCCTCGTCGAGGCATTCGGCTCAGATACTCTCCGTGTCATCGCTGAGGATCCTGAACGATGCAGCGAGATCAAGGGTCTCGGCGAGGCCCGTGCACTCAAGGCCTATGAAAGCCTAAAGGCGATCAAATACCCTCTATCCCTCCTCGCCTTCCTCTTCTCCTGCGGCGTCAGCGATATGTATATCGACCGTATTTTGGGTAAATACCGAAAACGCGCGGAAACCGTAATCCTCAAAGATCCCTACTATATGGTGGAGGACGTTTGGCAACTCCATTTCTATACAGCAGACAAAATCGGCAAGGCACTCGGTATAGCTCCTGATGATCCACGCCGCCTGCAGGCAGCCATTGTGGGTGCCGTGAAACATTATGCCGACGACGGCCATCTCTTCGCGACCGTTCCCGAGGCCCTTTCCTACGCCTCGTCCTTAACCGGTGTAAGTCAGGACGAAATAGCAAAACAGATAGACGCGACAATCGACGATGGCCGTATTATCCGCAGCCGAGGCGTTCTTTACCTTCCGGTCTTCTACAATGCCGAAAAGGAAGGGGCCGAAAAACTTCTAACTCTCGCGCAATCTTCTCCCGAGAAAATCAATGTGTCTGATATTCCCACAACTGACGGCAACGGTCTTGCATACTCGCCCATGCAGATTGAAGCCATAAAACTTCTTCTCACGTCACCGGTCTCGGTTCTCACAGGAGGACCCGGATCAGGCAAGACTACAGTCCTCCGGGCCGTTATCGATGTTCTGGAAAAGGAAGGTAAACAGGTCCTCCTTTGTGCTCCGACAGGAAGAGCGGCAAAACGGATGACTACACTGACAGGACGCGAAGCCTACACCATCCACCGCCTCCTTGGATACCGCCAGGGTGAAGGTTATCATAAAAAACGTATCGAGGCAGATGTGCTTATCATCGACGAGGGATCGATGATGGAGCAAGTACTCTTCAATCATCTTCTGGATGCTGTCGGTCCCGGGACACAGGTGATTCTCGTAGGAGACGTCGACCAACTCCCGGCTATCGGTGCCGGAGATGTGATGCGGGATATGATAAAGTCACCGGCTATTCCTGTAGCGCGCCTGGACGAAAACTTCCGGCAGGAGGAGGGAAGCATGATAGCGGAGGGCGCGCGTGCGATCAATTCAGGAGAGATGCCTGAGTCCCATCCTGAAAGCGACTTCTTGATTATTCCGGAATCTACTTCGCGACGTATCCACGACCGAATCCTATCGCTCGTGGCTGAGGAACTGCCTCGCGACAAAGGAGTGCCTTCAAGGGATATCCTTGTGGTCACACCTCAGCAGATCGGTCCTTTGGGAGCCAAGCAACTCAATATCGACCTTCAGCAGCGACTGAATCCCGATGGGCCCGCCCTAAGGCGCGGTGAATCCGTCTTTCGTCTCGGCGACCCGGTGATGCAGACTTCCAACGCTAAAGAGCGTGGAGTCTACAACGGCGAGACAGGGCGTATCATCGAGGTCAATCCTGAGGATCAGACACTCGTCGTTGAATATGCCGACGGAAACCGAAGCACCTACATGCGCTCAGAACTGAGCGAGCTGACCCTCGCCTACGCCACTACAGTCCATAAACTCCAGGGTTGCGAAGTCAACAACATCGTCTTCCCCGTCACGATGACCCACAAACCGATGCTCTACCGCAACCTCCTCTA
>JAIDTS010000131.1 GCA_029060585.1 Muribaculaceae bacterium | reverse complement strand
CATCCCGATGTGCATGCCCTGGTAGCCGGATTCGTGGAGACGGGCGAGACCCTCGAGCAGTGCGTGGCCCGCGAAGTGAGGGAAGAGACATCCCTTGAGGTGTCAGATATACGCTATGTCGGGAGCCAGAGCTGGCCGTTCCCCGGACAGATGATGGTAGGGTTTGTGGCTGAATATAGAAGCGGCGATATCCGCCTCTCCGATGGAGAACTGACTTCAGCCGGATGGTTCACCCGCGACTCCCATCCTCCTTTGCCATCCCAGCCCTCTCTTTCCCGCCGAATCATAGATCTTTGGCTTGAAAATAATCTCCCCTGATGATAATATCGGATATTTCATAAGCCCTCTTGAGAGTGTCAAGCGCCTCCCGGGAGGGTTTTCCGTATATGTTTCCGTATGAGTCCATGGTGCCGTCTACACTCTTGTCGAAGCCCGACGGAGCGAGGCCCCTGTATTTCAAATCAGATCCTAATATGTCGAGAGTGGCGGGAAAGAGGTTCGCCTGTCCCACGGTGCGCGAGATCCGCTCCGTGCGTCCGCTGTTGACAGCCATGAAGAAGGCCCTCGGATCAGCGGAGCGGCCTGAGGCTATGTCCTGATGATGGTCTGATGCTATGAAGACTATGGTGTTCTCGGGAAGGCTCTTCAGGAATGTCCCGATCCAGCGGTCTGTATTTCGGCACATGTTGGCGTAGTCCTTCTCCATCTGCGTCATTCCTTCCGCATTCCTCAGGTCATCGGGAAGCGGCCAGGCCTCCTCCTTGAAGGGGATGTGCATGGAGATGGTCATCAGCGTCATGAAGAAAGGCTCCTTTATCTCATTCATCATCTCTATAGCCTGCATGAACATGGCTCCGTCCCTGCCGTATTCATCAGTCGGATACTGCGGCCTGTCTTTTATTGCAAGCGGCTCTCCGAGCCCGAAGTTGCGCAGTGTGTTCCCTTCGTTCCAGCATACCCCCTCGTCGGCGAGAAGAAGATATTTGTTATGCTTCCGAAGAGCGTCTGCAAGTGAGGGGAATCTGTTGTTGGAACCATACATGATCGAATACGCTGCTTTCTCCGGAGGAAGCAGACCTGTCATGAGCAGAAGATGCCCGTCCGACGAACTTGACGCCTTTATCTGGCTGACTACATTGTCGAATACCGTAGTCCCCTCCTTAACTGCAAGTGAATCGAGCGTCGGCATGACAGCATTCCCCCCTATCCGTCGCCCTACCATGTCTGAGTTGAGCGACTCTACTATGATATAGACCACGTTGATCGAATCAAGACAGCCTGTGCCCTCCGATGTTGACCCCTCATGTTTGCCATCGTAGTCTTTCTGCTCATATACTTTAAGGAACTCCGCGATCTCCTCTCGTTGTTTCTCCGTAAGGTCCAGCCCGTCTAAAAGCAGCCCGATAGCGTCATAGGTGAATCTGAGACAATAATAGACCGGTCCGTTGTATATATAGAGTTGCCGCTGCCCTGTATAGCCCCCCGTGAAATGATCGGCCAGTCGCTCCTTAAAGCTTAGGGGCGTTATAGCGTTTCGCCATGAATATGTAGTCTTGAGGTAGGAAGCCTGACCTGCGGCCCCCGCCAGAAGCGAGACGGTCGTCAGCAAGCACTTCATCCTTATGCTGAAAGATGGAGCGCTCGAAGGTTTTACAAACAATATCGATACCGATGCCAGACAGGGGATGCAGGCCATCAGCAGGTCTTTGTCGCGAAGCAGTGCTAAGCCGTATTCCATAAGGTTGCCGTCTACGTTGCTCCCCATAGTGACGGCTGCCGGCGGAATGAGGTCGTTCCAGAAGCGGTAATACGCAAGGTTTGTCACGCCCCAAATTGTAAATATCCATAAGGGCAACAGTGCGGTCCATCGCCATCTGGGTGTCAGAAGCCAGAAGGGAAATAGAATAAGCGCTACGTCGCCGAAGGCCTTAATCATGGTTCCTATGATGCTGGAATACTTTATGTCGAGCCCGTCCTTCATGAGACCCCACTCCATGAGCAACCCGGCAAAGACAATGACATACCATATCATTGCCCGCCCATACTCTCCGACAGATAAGTTATAATGCTTCAATTTATTGCAAACTTTATCTACAGGTTATCAACATCCCTGAAAACTCAAAAATTCAAAAAGGCCATCGACTCAATGAGTCGACGGCCTTTCCATTGTCGGGGTGAGGCGACTCGAACGCCCGACCTCTACGTCCCGAACGTAGCGCGCTAACCAACTGTGCTACACCCCGAGTGCAATCTCAATGCGGTGGTTACCGCTCAATTGCGGATGCAAAATTAATATTTTTTTCCAATATATCCAAATTTTCGGGAAGAAATCTTTCTTATTTCTACGCCTTTCGCCCTTCCTCCATCCTGAGGCCAAATCAATTATGCATTCTTAATTATGCATTATGCATTAAATATAAAGCGGATAAAGTTTCTCGATAAACCGCGGCCATGCGAGCTCCCGCTCGAAGCGCTCACGTGCAGCCCTCCCTATTGCCTGCCTCGTCTCGCTCGAAAGGGCAAGACGCCTCATTTCCCATGCAAGCCGCTCCGGATCGTGCGGAGGCACGAGGATCCCTTCCTTTCCTTGAGTGATGTATTCGGGC
Organism: Muribaculaceae bacterium; assembly: GCA_029060585.1. The sequence continues at coordinate 3,822 of JAIDTS010000131.1, read as the reverse complement.
TGCGCACCGTTGTCGCTGCAGACTATCGGCCTCCCCTCCTTCATGAATTCTATGTTCGACATTCCGAACGCCTCCGGGCCCACTGACGGAAGCACTCCGAAATGCGACATTCTGATGAAATCTTCCGTATTGTCCTTATGCCGTGGCCAGTCTATCATATGCATGACGTCTGCCGTCAGAGCTCTCCTGCGAAGGGAATCCACATAATCCGGATGCCCGGTGCCTACGATACGAAGTCTCAGCTTCAGTCCCTTTAATTTAGCGAGAGCGTCTATCACGTCTTCCAGTCCCTTGTCGGGAGCCAGACGCCCGAGATACATTGCAGTGACAGGACCCCTCGATGGTTCCTCCGCCACCGGCTCGAGCTTTATGTTGAGGCTGTTGTGGATCACGCAGGCACTGATGTCATCGTCGGCATAGCGTCCTTTCCAGTGCCAGCTTGAGTAGAATTTCTGCTTCGCGGTCTCGGAGACGAACACCATATGGTCTACGTTGCGGTAGACAAAGCGGTGGAAGGGCGACCTTCCGGCTCGCCTTACGTAATGGCGCGTGAGCACTACCCGTATGTCGTGTCGCCCGAGAAGGCGACGGGCTGTAAGGGCAGCGAACGCGTCCCTTGTGCTGTGGCAGTGTATGGCCGTCGTGTCGCGGCTCTCGTTCAGCACATCGCAGATTCCCTTCACGGCATCGTAAGAGAGGAAACCACCCAACGGCGCGAATCTTATGTCGATTCCGTGTCGTCGGAATACGTCGTCTACGGCCCTCGCGTCGCGCGTGACGACAAGCACGTCATCCCCCTTGTCGCGGCAATAACGGCATATGTCGAGGGAATAGCGCTCTACCCCCGACCACATCACGGAAGAAAGGACATGGATGATCCGCATGGCATCGATTGATACTTTCTATTCCCCTCAGGGGGCATCTGGCTCGCTAATTCCTTGCGGCAAGCATCACAGAGAGGTCGGCCGACGGAAGACCTGTATAGCTTCCCACGAGCTTATCTACGAGCTTTCCGTGATAGGTCACTATGCCCTGCTGCACTCCTTCGTTGGTGGATATCATGCTGTCGAAATTTTCCTTGAGGCGCATCTCCTCGAAGAAATTCACCATGACGTTGCTGAGTGCCATTGCTACCGTACGGGGCACTGAGACTGAAGGATGAGATTCCTTGAAGTCAAGCACATAAGCGCTTTCCTTCATGACGGCTGAGAGGTTTTTCGGGAATTCGAAAGGCCGTGTGGTAGTGCCGAGAAGTATCACGTCTGCGGTCTTCACCTTGTTGTAGAGCACCCTCGGATGGATCATGATGGTCTGTATCTGCGGGCCACAGACTTCGCGGGCCACAGCCAGCATGGAGACATCGTTGTTGACTACGCAAACCTGGGCGCCCATATTCATGGCGGCTTTGGCTGCGGAATAGACATCGGTTCCGTCGCCGATGATAAGCACCTCGCAGGGATTGATTCCCGCTACGCTTGCCAGAAGCACTCCCTTGCCTCCCCCGAGATAGGAGAGATTCTCCTGTGCATACATGATTGCGGCCCTTCCGTCGATCTCGTCTATTATATCGGCGAAAATCGGAGTATCGTTGTGGCTGTACATGTTGTCGAGGCATCCCATCGTGATGTCCATCTCGAGGAGAGCCTTGATCGAGTCCTTGTCTATTAGTCCTGATGCCATGGTGCAGAGCAGCGCGCTCCCCGGCTTCATCATTCTTATGTCCGACGCGCGTAGAGGCGAGAACGACAGCACGGTCGATGCCTGCAGTGCCTCCTGGCGTCCGCAAATTTTCACTCCGTATTCGGCATATGCGTCGTCGCTGAAGGAAATGTCGACTCCGGCCCCTTCCTCCATGGCTACTTTCAGTCCTGATGAGGTCAGCAGCCCGCAGGCTTCCGGCGTCAGCAGCATTCGTGTCTCGTCACTGTCCGGATAGTTGCCGAGTATGGCTATGTCTACGCCTTCGCCGTCTCTGAGCATGTTGGCGTGCATCAGCAGCGGTTCGAGATCGAGCGTTGCTGTGGATGTTTCATTCTGAAGTGCTTCTTTATTCATGGCTCGTTCATGTTTTAGGATTCTCTCATCAAGACTCAAGACTTAAGATTCAAGACTTAATTCTCGCAACGGCAAAATTAGCAAATTATTCCCGTTCCTCCAAATTGTTGAGGTGGTTTTTGATGAAGTCTCCTACAGTCTCCGCGATCTGGGCCTTGTTTTCAAGCTTGTCTCCCGAGATGACGAGTCGGGCGCGCTCGTAGTATGGACGCCGCGTCTGCATGTGTTCGTGGATGGTCCTGATTATCTCCTCCCTCGACTTCCCGGCCATGAGCGGGCGTTTATTGCCGGCCTGTATTATACGGTCGGCCACAACCTCGTCCGCCGCCTGAAGGCATACGGTCAGGCCCCGCGAGTTCATATAGTCGAGATTGTCGCCGAAACATGGCGTGCCCCCTCCGCAGGAGATGATTGTGTCGCTCATCTCCCCTACCTCGCGCAGCATGGCGCCTTCTATCCTGCGGAACTCCGCCTCCCCTTTCTTGGCGAAGATCTCGCTTATGGTGGAGTGGAACCTCTGTTCGATATAGAAGTCAAGGTCGATGTGCTGCATACCGGTCTTGCGTGCGAGGGCCCTTCCGAAGGTTGTCTTTCCCGAGGCCATATATCCGATTATAAATAGTGTCATCTATTTTGAATGGAGAATGGAGAATGGAGATTTAATCTTTAATAATTAACTTTCGGCAGTTCTATCCGGAATGTTGTCCCCTGCCCTAATTCTGATTCCTTGACATAGATTCGTCCGTCATGATATTCCTCTATGATGCGCTTGACAAGTGTCAGCCCGAGTCCCCACCCTCGCTCCTTGGTGGTATAGCCCGGATTGAAGACTTTGGCGAAGTTCTTGCGCGGTATTCCCTTGCCTGTGTCGCGCACCTCAATCCATACACGGTCTTTCGCTGTGCCGGTCGTGAAATGTATTTCCCCCATTCCCGCCATGGCGTCTACGGCGTTCTTCGTAAGGTTCTCCATCACCCATTCGAAGAGACTGCTCGATATCAATACTCCGTGGTCGTCCTCGCCGAAGTGGAAATTAAGCGATACCTTTCCGGATATGCGCCCTCTCATATATTCGAGAGAGGATTCTATTGTCTGGTTTATGTATTCGAGCTCGAGGTTTGGGCGCGAGCCGATTTTGGAGAATCTTTCGGCTATCTTAGACAGGCGCTTTACGTCCTTGTCTATCTCCGTTGTGACTTCAGGATCAGTGCCGCTTGCCTCCAGATACTGGCTCCATGCCATTAGCGACGATATCGGTGTGCCGAGTTGGTGGGCTGTTTCTTTGGAAAGACCTACCCACACCCTGTTCTGCTCGGCTTTCTTCGTATATACTACCGCCGTGTAGATTATCAGCACGAGTACAATCATGACACCGAGCACCACATAGGGGTAAAGGCTCAGACGCCGTAGCAGGATAGAGTCTTCGTAATAGATATACTGGTTGATGCCCGGATAGACTTCCACTTTTATGAAGTGAGGGTCATCGTTGACTATAGTGTCGAGGCTCTTGTTTCCCGTGGCTTTGGACAGACGCTTTTCCAGAAATTTCCGGTTTCTCTCCGAGAGGTCTGAAAAGACTACGTGCTCCCCGTCGGCCACGCGGTCGGGAAGCTCGTAGTTTCTGTATTCAAGTATGTTTTTGTCCTCATCGGTGACCATCACCGGAATCGAGTTGTTCTGAGCGATGATGTTCAGCAGGAACTCGAAGTCGGCGTTGCTGTCGGTCTGCGCCATCTTTTCGGTGGCCGACGCCCAAATGTTCATTCT
>JAIDTS010000130.1 GCA_029060585.1 Muribaculaceae bacterium | reverse complement strand
TTGGTCTTGACAGCGTTGGCTTAGCTCACTATGCTTCCGAGGAATTACTCGCTGCTTCCCGGCTGCTGTGTGATGCGGTGGGCGATATTGCCTCCCGTGCAGCTTTCGGCGCATGAGACTGTGAGCTCCCTCTCTTTCAGCAGGGAGCCGAGCACTTCGGCGAGGCTCTTGTCTTCGTCAGCGATCACGTCTTTGTTGAAAATATCGCGAAGGTTCTGGTGAAGGCGGTTCATCTGGAAACTCAGAATGGCCATCCCCCCGTGTTTGCCTATAAGCGTGATTTTAGAGACAAGAAGTCCTGATTCTATCGCCAGCTTGATGTAGTCGGGCAGGTGGCGCTCGAAATGCTTCAGTATTCCGGTCAATTCATCACGTGTATATCCGTAGACTACTATGTGGCGTTTCTCAATGTTCGGATCTTCATTCATAATCATCCAGTGTTATACTTCTACTTTTGAATATGGAGGCATATCAAGACTGCAGAACTCGCCTTGCAGGAATTTAAAATATCCCGCTATAGCCACCATGGCGGCATTGTCTGTGGTGAAGCTTCTTTTCGGTATCCATGGCTTGATACCTCTGCGGCTGCAGAATTCCTCTATGGCTTTCCTCACTCCTGAGTTTGCCGACACTCCCCCTCCTATCGCTATTGATTTCGCTCCTGTTTCTTTCACTGCTTTAGAAAGCTTGTCGAGCAGTATGTCGATTATGGTCTTCTGGAGTGAAGCCGCGAGATCAGCCTTTCTCTTCTCGATGAAGTTGGAATCTGTCTTGATATTGTCACGGATGGTGTAGAGAAAAGATGTCTTGAGGCCGCTGAAGGAATAGTCGAGGCCCGGAATGTGTGGCTTGGCAAACCGGAATGCCTGCGGGTCTCCCTCCGCTGCAAGGCGGTCGATGTGCGGTCCTCCCGGATATGGCAGGCCCATGACTTTCGCGCACTTGTCGAAAGCCTCTCCTGCCGCATCATCGATGGTGCTTCCCAATATCTCCATGTCGAATTGGGATCTGACGGTGATGATCTGGGAGTTTCCTCCGGAGATGAGCAGGCATAGAAATGGAAATTCCGGCACCTCCTGGTCTTCTTTCTCCTTTATGAAATGGCTGAGCACATGGCCGTGGAGGTGGTTGACGTCAATGGTTGGGATCCCGAGTCCTATGGCCATTCCTTTAGCAAACGACGTGCCTACAAGAAGGGATCCCAACAGCCCCGGGCCGCGTGTGAACGCGATCGCGTCAAGATCAGTAGCGGCTGCTCCTGCCTGTCTGAGAGCCTCGCTGACTACGGGGAGGATATTTTGCTGGTGCGCGCGGCTTGCGAGTTCGGGGACAACTCCTCCGAACTGCTCGTGGACCTTCTGGCTCGCGATGACGTTGCTTCTGAGCAGGCCATCGGTGATGACTGCCGCCGAAGTGTCGTCGCAGCTTGATTCTATTCCAAGTATTGTGGTGCTCATATTAAAAAATTCGTTGGAGAGAGCTCTTTTAAGAGTGCAATGCAAAGTTAATACTATTTTTTGAAAGATGCAAATCTGATTTTTCTTATTTTATTAGGTGTAAAACCGTCTTTTTTTATTAATTTTGTATGCTGGAGTGGGGAATATTGTTTCCCGGAGCGTGGCTTTATTCCGCTGTAATGAGTTTATCTGACTGTAAATGAGATTTCTGAAACCTGTATATATAGTGTTCAGGAGCATAATCATGTCGTTGATTGTGCTTCTTGTGATTGTATATGTCGGGCTTTATGTAATATTGTCTGTGCCTTCGGTGCAGAATAAGGTGAGGGAAAGGGTCAGTCAGGAGACATCGCAGCTTCTTGGAGGAACTGTGGAAATAAAAAAATTATCCGTCCACCCGTTCAGTGAGGTCATACTCTCCGATGTCACTCTCCTTTCTCCGGAAGGAGAGCGGTGCGCGTCGATAGGTAAGGTGGCGGCCGGCATTGATCTATGGTCGCTGTTTTCCGACCGTAGGATCGTGCTCAATTATGCAGAGATTATAAGTCTGTATGCAAACATAGAGCAGAGTAGTCCTGGATCACCCCTCAATATTCAGTTTCTCATAGACGCTCTTTCACCTAAAGACAAGACGAAGCCTGCCGCTCCGTTCGATGTCAGGATTCGCAATGTTGTGGTAAGGGATTCAAGGGCTTTGTTCTCACGTGTGTGGCTGACTGACTCCTCGGGCACTCCTGAGAGGTTTTCCCGTATCGAAGTCGACGGACTGAGGATGGATCTCAGTATCCCGACGCTGAAAAACGATCTTTTTAGGTTTGACGTGCGCAACATTCAGTTTGTCGCGTCTCCGGGATTCACGGTTCGCGGCCTTTCTGCTCAGGTATCTTATATCAAGGATCCACTGCGCTTATCTCCCGACCGACTGGCAGTCAACGACTTTAAACTAAATCTCCCACATACATCTATTGCTGTCGGCGATCTGGATGTCAGGCTTGATTCGCTGCCTGATTTAGATGCGGTTGTCAACGGAATGGTTACTCCGTCAGACTTCTCGGAGCTGATTCCTTGTCTTGCATCGTTCGATACCCCTTGGAATATAGATGTTGATGCCTGCTTGAAAGAGAGGACACTTGCCTTGTCTTCATTCATTCTTTCACATCCCGGATCAGGTTCATCGGTCAAGCTGAATGGTGAAGTCAGTGGCCTTGGACGAAAAGACAGTATTGACGCGACTGTAGATGAGCTTAAGGCTGATCTTTCCCCGCTCGTCATTTCTGAAGTCGCTGAGTGTGTGCCAGGCTTGAACGAAAGGAGCCGGGAAATCATAAATTCTCTGGGAAGGGTTGAGGTAGGGCTTACGGGTTCCTTGCATCCCTGCGGCGAGGCTGAAGCTGATGGATCGGTGATGACTTCGGTCGGACGTCTTGACTTTTCTGTTTCGGGAAGTCGGTTGCTTTCCAATGCGCGGCATGTCTCGCTCGCCGCTGAGGCGGATGGAGTACAGCTTGGAGATATCCTCTCCTCCGACAAGGTTGGAAAGGTCTCGGCAAGTTTGAAGGCTGAAGTGACGGGTTCGGGTCGAGAAGCGGAAGGATTTGTCCATATTTCTTCCGATGATTGCATGTTGATGGGAAATCTCCTGAATGGATTGGAGATCGGAGTGGAAAAGGATGCCTCCGACATTGATGTTTCGCTCGAGGCCTCCTCAAAAGACCTAAGTCTTTCTTTGATTGGGAAAGCCTTGCTGGCAGGAGCAGATTCGCATATGGACGCAAGGCTCAATATTTCAGGATTCCGACCTTCTGAATTTGGAATGTCGGGAGGCCTTGCTGACTGTGAAATCAGGACAGACATCACTGTCTCCTCAGATGGAGACAATGTTGACAATATTACCGGTCTGATGGATGTAAGGGATTTCAGTATGATGAGATCTGACGGGAGGAAACTGAATCTGTCGAGATTGCTTGTCGCGATAGATACCCTGCGCTCCGAAACCGATAATGACCTGGCTTCTGCAAAATGCCTTGCTCGTGATATCCGTGTGGAGTCTGACTGGCTCGACGCTCGCGTTTCCGGTTTTATAAGTCCGGGTGGCCTGCCGTCGGAGATGAAGCGCATGGTTGCTTCTGTATTTCCGTCATTTATCAGTACTGATGCGTCTATGGCAGGCGAGCCTCCTGCGGTCAATGACTTTACGTTTGACATCAACGTCAAGGGCGTAACTGACCCATATGCATTTTTCGACACTCCGGTTCGTCCGCTTACCGATATTCCGGTCAAAGGATCGGTAGATGCTCCCGACGGAAAGGTGTCGTTTTGTATTTCTACCCCTCATCTCCAGCAAGGCAGAAACAAGCTCATAAGTGATGTCTGCATGAATCTGGAGCTCGACTCTTTTCTTGGCATGGCAAAATTAAACGCAGGATTGATATTCCCTGCGAAGAAGGGAGATGCCGAACTGGCGGCCGACATATATGCAGTGCGAGACAAGGTCAATGTCAATCTTGGAATCAACCCCACAATGAAGAGCGTGGTCAAAGGAAGTATAGCACTCGAAGTAGCCTTTTCCAGGCTTCAGGATCCTTTCAATGCAGCCGGAAAACCGGCTGTCAGTGTCAAGTTCATTCCTTCTGCCGTCAGCGTCAATGACAAGTCTTGGATGATAGCCGACGGTGGTATCGATTATTCTGGGAAAAGAATCTCCATCAGTAACTTTCTCATCAGCCACGACGATCAGTTCGTGAAGATCGACGGCACTGCATCTGAGAGTGCAGATGATTTCGTCAGTGTAAGGCTCAACGACATTGACCTTGATTATATATTTAATATTCTCAACATCAATTATGTCTCATTTGGAGGAATGGCTACGGGTGAGGTTGTGGGAAGCAGGTTGCTGACGAAGGATCCAGAGGCTTTTACGCGGTTTCTCAGAGTGAAGGGCCTGAGCTACAACGGAGCGGAGCTCGGAGATGGCGACCTGGCTTCTGAATACGATGCTCAGGAGAAAAAGGTAGGCATATATGCCGTGATACGCGATCCGTTGACCCGCGAGAGGAGAGCGAGTATCGACGGTGGTATCTGGGTGACGCGCGATTCCTTGAGTTTTGGTTTCGATGCCAACAAGGTCAATGTAGGTATAATGAAGCCGTTCGTCTCTGCCTTCTGTTCGGATCTTTACGGCCAGGCTTCCGGAAAATGCAAACTGTTCGGTAATTTTTCGGATATCGACCTTATAGGCGATCTGAAAGCCGATACCCTTTCCATGAAGCTCGATTTTACAAATACATGGTATCATGCGGGGGGCGACTCGGTGTTTCTTCATACCGGAGTGATAGACATTCCTCCCATGACCCTTTACGACGACGAGAGGCATACTGCGGAATTCAGCGGATGGCTCCGACACAGGTATTTCCATGAGCCTGTATTCAATTTTCGCCTCAAGGATGCCAAGTCGCTGCTTTGCTACGACACCAACGAGAAGATCAATCCTCTCTGGTATGGGACAATCTATGGGTCTGGGCATGCTCAGATCAACGGCTATCCGGGTCTGATTGAGATAGATATGAACATGACCACTGAGGAGAATTCCAGATTCTACTACGTCATAAGCGATGCTGAGGATGTGGCTCAATATTCATTCCTCTCTTTTACCGACAAAAGGAAGGAAAGCACCAAGGCTGCCGAGGTAGACAGCGTTCCGGATTATCTTATGAAGTTCAGGAAGCAGACGCAGGCGATGGAGGAAGGATCGAGCAATGTCATGCTATCCCTGAAAGGTACCGTCACCAATGACGCTCTCGTCACTCTCGTCATGGATCCGAAGGCTGGCGACAACATAACCGCGCGCGGACAGGGAGCCCTTCAGATGGACTATAATCTTGCAAGCAACGACCTTAGGATGATAGGCACTTATGTGCTCGACGAGGGCAACTATAATTTCACTCTTCAGGATATCATCATAAAGAATTTCAATATCCGGAAGGGTAGTCTCATAAAGTTTGACGGAGATCCTATGAGGGCAAGTCTCGACATAACCGCCACCTATAGGGTAAACACGAACCTTACAGACCTTGACAAGAGTTTCTCGACCGACAAGGAACTCAACAGGACCAATGTCCCCGTGGATGCGGTGCTACTCGTAGACGGACCCATGACTAATCCCGACATCACGTTCGATATCGAGCTTCCATCGCTGACTTCCGACGTTGAGCGAAAGGTGAAGAGTATAGTCTCTACCAACGACATGATGAGTCGGCAGATAATATATCTCCTCGCTCTCAACAGGTTCTATACACCGGAATATACTGGAGGGCAGAGCAATGGCAGCGAATGGTCGAGTATGGCTTCCTCCACTATCTCGTCTCAGCTGAGCAATATACTCAGCCAGATGACCGACAAACTCGATGTGGCCCCTTCGTTCAGGAGCGAGAAGGGCGACTTTTCCGACATGGAGTTCGATTTGGCACTCTCTTCCCGTTTGCTCAACAACAGACTGCTGATCAACGGAAATTTCGGATATCGTGACCGCACTACGAGCAATACCCAGTTTGTAGGGGATTTCGACATAGAATATCTTCTTAGCAAAAACGGAAATCTTCGACTCAAGGCATACAACCATTTCAACGACCAGAACTACTATCTGCGCTCAGCCTTGACCACTCAGGGGGTAGGTGTAGTTTTCCGGCGGGATTTCGACCATCTGTTTGGAAGGCGTAAGGAAGTCATGAAGGAAAATGATGAGAGTCGTGCTGATTCGGTTTCAGTCCCGGAAGTTGATCATTTTGGGCAGGAAGAGTCTCTGCGGCCCGACTCTGTAGGTAGATGATTGAAAATTATAATCAAGATTGAATTGAATAATAGAGATTAGATAAATAAAGAAAAAAGGATATGATCTGGAACATAGGAGAAATACTCGAGAAAATTGGATTTTCCAGCAATTCAGTAGGATATGCTTTCAGCGGTGGCGGAGCTCGGGGCTTCTCCCACATCGGCGTATTGAAGGCGTTCGAGCAGTTTGGAATCTATCCGGATGTGATGTCCGGCGTTTCGGCGGGAAGCGTGGCTGCCGTCATGTATGGCGCCGGGCTGACTCCTGCCGATATGCTTAAGTGTTTCGAAGATTTGACCAAGGTCCGCGAGTTCGTGACGTGGAAGGTGCCCGGAAATTCTCTTATGAAGATAGACAAGTTCGGCAAGCTGATCGAGTCTTGGCTTCCGGTGAGGAATCTTGAGGATATGAAGATTCCTACGATTGTTTGCGCTACGGATTTCCAGCATTGCAAATCGATTGGATGGGCGAGGGGCGAGATTGTGCCAAGAGTGCTCGCATCGTGCTCTATTCCTATAGTTTTCGAACCGGTCAAGATAAATGGAGTGACCTACGTGGATGGTGGTGTGTTGCGTAATCTTCCGGCTTGGGCTGTGAGGAAATACTGCAAGACCCTCTATGGCATCAACTGCTCTCCGTTCCACAATATATGGAAAGACCCTTCGAAGCATAACCTTCTTGAGATTGCTCTTCGAAGCTATCAGCTTATGTCTAAGTCTAACATGGTCAACGACTCAAAGATGTGCGACATTCTAATCAATCTGAGGGGCGCACATGCCATAGGGACATTCGATGTGGCCAAACTGCACCAAATCGTCGAGCTCGGTTATGCCACTGCGAGCAGGATATTGGAAAAAAAACTGCGATAAGAAAATTACGATAAGAATATATGAAAAAAAACGAGAGACTGATCATCTATCAGATGTTTCCGCGCATCTTCAGCAATAACGTTGCGGAGCCTAAGCCGTGGGGAACTCTGGAGGAGAACGGAAGCGGAAAACTCAACGACCTCACGCCTAAGGCACTCCGATCCATCAAGGAACTCGGAGTGAACTGCATATGGCTGACCGGTGTGATCGAACATGCTACGAAAAGCGACTTCACGAAATACGGAATCCCGAAAGACAATCCCAACGTTGTCAAGGGAGAGGCTGGAAGTCCGTATGCCATTAAGGATTACTATGATATTGATCCTGCGATCGCTGTCGATGTTCCGAACCGTATGGCCGAGTTCGAAAGTTGCGTCAAGCGTATACATAAGGAGGGAATGAAGGTCATCATTGACTTCGTGCCCAACCATACGGCACGTGTCTATCACAGCGATGCCGCACCCTCGGGAGTGAAGGACTTCGGGGCGGAAGACGACATTACGATGGGGTTCGCCCATCGCAACAACTATTATTATATCCCGTTCCAGCAGTTCTCTCCTGAATTTCCTCTTGATGCCGAGGGCGACGTCCCTTATGTGGAGTTTCCGGCCAAGGCTACGGGAAATGACTGTTTCACTGCGTTCTGCGGCCGTAATGACTGGTATGAGACGGTAAAGCTAAACTATGGACATGACTATGGCGATTGGAGCGATCATTTCTATCCGGTGCCAGACACCTGGATCAAGATGCTCGCTATTCTCAGGTTCTGGGCGTCGAAGGGCATAGACGGGTTCCGGTGTGATATGTGCTTCATGGTGCCCCTCGCTTTCTGGCACTGGGCAATTCCGCAGGTGAAGAAGGATTATGCAAATGTGATTTTCATTGGTGAGATCTACGATGTCGGTCAATACCGTCCTTTCCTCGACTATGGTTGCTTCGACTATCTATATGACAAGGTAAATCTTTACGACACTCTTGTTGATATCGAGATACATAATCATTCTTCTGCGAGGCTTACCGGAGCTTGGCAGACGGTAGACGGTATAGGAGATTCGATGCTTAACTTTCTTGAAAACCACGATGAAGTTCGTTTCGGATCGCGTGCCTACGCTGGAAATCCTGCCAATGTGATTCCATCGCTTGTGACGAGCGCGATGATTTCTCGCGGTCCGTTCATGATCTATTATGGACAGGAACTCGGCGAGTCTGCGTTCGACAACGAAGGTTTTGCCGGAGACAACAATAGAAGCACTATCTTCGACTATTGGAGCTATGACACTCTGCGCAGGTGGTGGAATGGAGGGAAACCCTCGCTTCGGAACCTTACTGCTCAGGAGAAATGGCTTCGGGGAATCTATCAGAAGGTCTTGACTCTTTGCAATTCCGAGGCGGCTCTTAGAGTAGGAGATTTTTTCGATTTGATGTATGTCAATCTCCGTCATGAAGGCTTCAATCCGCACAGGCATTTCGCTTTCCTTCGCTATACATCTGCTTCCGTTCTGCTGATTGTCGTCAACTTCGACGATGTTGAGTCTGATGTAGATGTGGTTATCCCCCGTCTTGCCTTCGAGATGGCCGGACTTAATGAGACAGATACGGTGGCCGACGATCTTCTATTTGGGCGTAGTGTATTCTTAAAGCTGAGTCCTGATAAGGGCACGCGTGTTCATCTCAAACGTAAGGATGCCGTTGTCTTGAGGATAAAGTGACGGATTTGGTCGCCCTTCAGGATGACAACGAAAAGCCTGTCCTTGATATTGAGGACAGGCTTCTTTATTATCGTGTTGTCATCAGTCGTTGATTTCTTCAAGGTTTGAAGAGATACTGGCTGGAAATGGACTGGTTGTTGTGGATTCGGCGGATAGTATCGGCGAAAAGTTTCGTGACTGTGAGGATCGTTGCCTTCGGATTCTCTTTGTTGTAAGGAATAGAGTCGGTGAATATGATTTCGCATATTCCGCTTTCGAGGATTCGGTTGGTCGCAGGGTCGCTCATCACGGGGTGGGTGATAAGGGCGCGGACTGAATTGGCGCCTTCTGCAAGCATGAGGTCCGCTGCTTTAGTAATGGTGCCTGCCGTATCAGCTATGTCGTCGACGAGTACTACGTTCTTGCCCTTGACATCGCCAATCACCTGCATTTTGGCTACTACGTTAGCTTTGGCCCTCTGCTTGTGGCAGAGCACAAGAGGCACATCGAAATATTTAGCATAGGAATTGGCTCGTTTTGCACCACCTACGTCGGGAGATGCAATCACCATGTTCTCCAGATGTAGGCTTTCAATGTATGGGATGAATACGGATGATGCATAGAGATGGTCGACGGGAACGTTGAAGAATCCCTGTATCTGGTCGGCATGGAGGTCCATAGTGAGCAGACGGTCGATTCCGGCCACGCTGAGGAGGTCAGCCACAAGCTTAGCGGCGATTGAGACACGCGGTTTGTCCTTGCGGTCCTGACGGGCCCATCCGAAATAAGGGATGACAGCGTTGATGCTGGCTGCTGAGGCTCGCTTTGCAGCATCGATCATCAGAAGAAGCTCCATCAGATTGTCGGAGTTGGGGAATGTAGACTGTACGAGATACACTTCGGCACCGCGTATCGACTCGTCGAAGCAAACTTCAAATTCTCCATCGGCAAAATGCTCGATATTCATTTTTCCGAGTTCTATGCCCAGATCTTTGCAGATGCCTTCTCCGAGGTAGTGGCTTTTCGTGCCTGCGAAGACTTTGATGGGCGGAAGGGTATTGCTCATAGATAGCTTTATGTTTTAGGCCCCTTGTGGAGCGTCTCGATTTTTCAATGCAAAATTAATCAATATTTTTGATTATAGCAACTCGAAGGGCAAAAAAAAAATACGGAGCGCTGTGGCGTTCCGTATTTAAAAAAGGTTAAGCGATATTACCAGATGATTACGCGCTCCGATACGGGACGGAACATCTTGTCGCCTTCCTTGATGCCGAAGGCCTTGAAGAAGGGATCGATGTTCTTGAGAGTCACGTTGACGCGATTTTCGCCGAGCGAGTGTACGTCGCCGCTTGTAAGGTTGCGTATCTCTGCCTCGCGGATGTTCTGGGCCCAGAGATTGGCGTAGTTCATGTAGAATGCCTGTGCGGGTGTCAGTCCGTCGATGAGTGCTTCCTCGCTTTCTACGTCGACTCCTTTCTTCTTCTGGCTGTCGAGGAATGCTGTCATTGCCACGCGAAGACCACCCTGGTCTGCTATATTCTCACCAAGGGTATACTGACCGTTGGCGTTGAGACCGGGCAAGATCTCTACGGCGTTGAACTGGTCTACGAGTCCTTGGGTAAGCTTGCCGAATGCTTCTGCGTCTTCAGGCTGCCACCAGTTGACCATGTTGCCGTTGGCGTCGAAATTGCATCCCTGGTCGTCGAAACCGTGGGTCATCTCATGGCCGATCACTACACCGATACCGCCGTAGTTTTCTGCGTCGCTTGCCTCAGGATCGTAGAAGGGGGCCTGAAGGATACCGGCGGGGAATACTATTTCGTTGTTGAGGGGATTGTAGTATGCGTTTACGGTCTGGGGGGTCATTCCCCATTCTGTGCGGTCGACGGGCTTACCCCATTTCTTGAGGTATTGCTTCTGAGCCCACATGCGGGCATTCTTTACGTTTTCAGCATAGCTGAGCTCCGGATCGATGATCAGTTCGGAATAGTCTTTCCACTTGTCGGGATAGCCTATCTTGACTGTGAACTTATTGAGTTTCTTGAGTGCCTGCACCTTGGTGTCGTCGCTCATCCATTCAAGATTGATAATGTGCTTGCCCAGGGCGTTGCGCAGGTTTTCTACAAGACCTACCATGTAGTCTTTCGAGCTCTGGGGGAAATATTCCTCCACATAGAGTTCGCCTATGGCTTCGCCGAGGAATCCTTCGGTTGTGCCGAGGGCCTTTTTCCAGCGCGGGCGTTGTTGCTGCACTCCGCTCATCACCTTGTTGAAATCGAAGGCTGCGTCGGCGAAGTCATCGCTTAGGTAGGAAGCGTAGTCGCTTACTACGAGCCATGTGTAGTAGTCTTTGAGTTCGCGGTCGGTAAGCGAGGCGATGAGGCTGTTTGCAGCGTTCATTGAGCGGGGCTCGGTGACTATGATTGTCTCAGGAGCCTCTATATCCATTGTCTCGACGAAGAAACGGTCGAGGGGAAGGTTGCTCCATTTGGCCTTGACGTCTTCGTAGCTGAAAGGATTGTAGAGTGCCGGAATGTTGCGGCTCTCTTCGCGTGTGAGGGCTGAGTCTGCCAGTGCGGTCTCGATCTTCATGACGTTCTTGACAATTCGCTTGGCATCTTTCTTGGAATAGCCGGCGAGGGTCATGTATTTTTCGATGAGTTTCTGATAGGCCTCGCGCACTTCCTTGTTGCGCTTGTCGTTGAGCAGGTAGTAGTCTCGGTCGCCGAGGCCGAGGCTGTTACTACCGAGATACATTGCATACACCTGTGAGTTGGCGAGATCTTCCTGCGGACCTCCGGAGAAGAGTGGACTGCTGTAGTTCTTATGCATCCAGAGCAAGAGGTCGGTCATGCCGTCGGGAGCTGTAGCTTCGATTTTAGCGAGGTCAGCTTTTATGGGCTGGGCTCCCAGTTTGTTGCGGCGCACTGAATCCATACCCTGCTCGTAGAGAGTCGCTACCTTATGGGCGTTGGTCCCCGGTTGGGGATTCGTGGCAGCCAGTCCTGTGACGATACGGCGCACACGGTTGTCGCTTGAGTCGCGGAGGATATTGAAGGCGCCGTAACGGGCATGTTCGGGTGTGAGTGGATGCGAGTCCATCCAACCTTTGTTGACGTGGAGATAGAAATCCTGCGATGCGGGAGTGTTAGGGTCGATACCCTTCGGATCAAGGCTCTTGAGGTGTTCGGCCTGCATGCCCATGCAGAAAGATGCCGAAGCCATGATAGCGAAAAGATTTCTCAGTTTCATTCTTCTGATGTTT
>JAIDTS010000013.1 GCA_029060585.1 Muribaculaceae bacterium | reverse complement strand
GCCGATCTGCGTTGCCTGCCCCTCCTTTCCCATCGCTACATCAGGTCCCTCTATGAGACCTACCTTTCCTTCTTAATTGTTTGATAAGAAAGAATCTAAAGCAACGCAGATGGCGTTGCGCATAGCGCCGCCAGCTTCGCCGATGCGGCCGGATTTTCGCGGATCTTTTATTTCGCCATGCCCCCGCACCGGACATGAGCCGAGCAAAAAGAAAAAATCCGCGCCCCATCCGCCCTATCTCCGCCTCCGGCAGGGCGAAGCCCGCAGCCGATCTGCGTTGCCTGCCCCTCCTTTCCCATCCAAAATATAATTCCCATCCAAGATATAATTCCCATCCAAGATAAAAAAGAATCTAAAGCAACGCAGATGGCGTTGCGCTTCGCGCCGCCAGCTTCGCCGATGTGGCCGGATTTGCGCGGATCTTTTTTTAACACAATTAACATCATTTAACAAAGCACTGTTCAATTTAGGCAGTCAAACCGACTATCTTTGCACTCGGAAACAAAATCCAAGGGTCTCTGCATCCATATCGTCTTCCTCAGAGGAGGAAAGACAAGCAGAGCATGAATGAAAATGGCTGCCGCTCCATTGTTAAAGTAATATTTAATCTTTAATATTTTATATTTTATCTTTAATAATCTGCCATGCAGTAATCAGTCATTCATAATCGGTCCTTGACCATCTACCATTGGATGGCGTTTCCTCACGGTGGCCCGAGGCCTGACGGTCCACACCGCGCCGTGTCCAAAGAGCATAGTCTCCAGCTCTCCGTCCTCAACACTGTGCTGAGGACAAAGTCCGAAGTCCAAAGCGGCGAAGCCGCATTCTTAAGACTGAAGACTGAAGACTGAAGACTCACTCCCCGAGACCCGGAAAGAGAACAATGACAAGTCTGCCACAACCTTCCTTCAATGCATACGAAGGATGCATCCGGTACGTCCATGCCGACAGGCCCGAGGCCTGACGGTCCACTGCCGACATGCCCGTACCAGGCATCCCGGAAAAGCATGACGTACATCGCAAATCGCCCTCGACAGGCCTGAGGCCTGACGGTCCACTGTCCCGGCGATTATGCATTGTGCATTATGCATTATGCATTGACAAAAGAGCATCGACCCTGACGGCCCCGGCATGACCGCATCCGGCGCCCTATGCTCTCCCCGTCAAAGGTGGCGGGGTAATAGGAGGGGAGAGCTCCAGCTCTCCCCACAAAATGCTAAGATAACCATGCATTTATGATAATGCATCCCCACATATATTTTCATTAAGAGGCGCGTTGGTCTGAGGGGCCCAACGCGCCTCTTTTTTTTGTAGGAGGGTAGAGCTCCAGCTCTACCCCATACTGCATAGCCCATACTTTATACTCCATACTACGCAAACCGCCATCCTCTATACTCCGAGCAAAGCTGCGCCCTTTGCCCCTTTGCGCCCTCTGCGTGAGATTAAATCCGCGCCAGCCGGCGAAGCCAGGCTCAGCCACGAATCAGCGTCGGCCAGGTCCTCGACATGATCCTGAAGACTGAAGACTAAAAAAAATCCGCGTTCCATCCGCCATATCCGCGATCCCGGCTGGGCGAAGCCCGCAGCCGATCAGCGTTGCCTGCCCCTCCTTTCCCATCCAAGATATAAAAGAATCTAAAGCAACGCAGATGGCGTTGCGCATAGCGCCGCCAGCTTCGCCGACGTGGCCGGATTTTCGCGGATCTTTTAATTTCGGTATGATTCAGCCGCTTGCCGTACGCCGATTCGTGGCTGAGCATCGCTACGCTCGCTCACACGGATCTAGCCTGCGCAAGATACTTCAAAAGCCTAAGTGCTATTAACTTTCAGGGTTCTTTCCCACTTTAGTTGAAAGTAGCGTAGCCAGCGGCGAGCGTAGCGATGCCGCCCCAGCGTTCTCCGCTCCAAGTGCAGGCAATTAAAACCCTCATTCAGCGCTCTCTGCCACTCCGCCTCTCAGCGTGATATCCACCGTTCCCACCACCCCTGCGTCC
>JAIDTS010000129.1 GCA_029060585.1 Muribaculaceae bacterium | reverse complement strand
ATAATAATCATTTATCATTTGTTCCCTCTGCTCCTCTGCGCCCTCTGCGTGAGATTTTTAGAGCTTGCGAAAGTGACTTAAGTTATTACGTTGTTTTGAATTTCTCTAATTATGAATTTCTCTAATTATGTCGCAAAGATATAACTATTTTTCCATTTCAACAAACTTTATAAAAGAATTAACAAAAATAATTGAAAGATGCCAAAGTACTTGAATTCTCAAATGTTCTTATACTACTCTGCCAGTAATATGAAAACAGCGGGCTCGGAATGACCGAGTCCGCTATTTTCATGTCTATAGTACAAGAGTCCAAAGATTATCTCATCGAATTATGAGTTTCTTCATCTCATTGCCCTGACGGATGATGTAGATGCCGGGTGTAAGAGACTTCAACGAAGTTCTGTCGGAGGATGCTGAGACGAGTACACCGTCTAAGGTGTAAACCGACAACATTTCCTCATCTTTTATGAAATTACCATCAACACCCGAAAGATCGGTAGATTCAACGCTCTCATTATATTCAGGAGAGTAGTTTGTGGTCTTCTTAATTCCATTGACAATGTAATTAACAGTAACATCCATGCCAGAATCTCCGGAACCACCAAAATATACTCCGTCAGAATAAACTTTAGCTTCGGATCCGTTTATAAGGACGCTTTCAATCCTCACATTTGGCAGTATATCTCCAATCCTAATCAAAGAATTTCTCCGGTCAATATCATAGCTCCACATCTGATTGATATTGAAAGGCAATTCATCCTTTATAGATAGCACCTTAGTATTACCCAAACCTGGAATCATGTACGAATTAAAGGCATTATTTACATCATCGACCGGCATAATGTCTCTAAAATACTTAACACTTAAGAAATAATCCATGTCATTGGCGTCAGCTGGAGTTGATGTGACCACAAAGTTCAGATTCTTAACACTGGGTACTCCATAGAATTTATCATCTTGCATATTCAATTCATAGGAATAACCGGTAAAATACAATACCATATACCGAGAAGGGGCTGAATCGAAAAATACCGTACTTAAGCTGGAATCTACGAATCCGTACTGATTGAAATGGTCCCATGGTAGTGTCATACTATTTACACTTACCGATTCTAACCGGGAAGTACCTGCAAATGCAAATTTTCCGAACTCAAGAGATTTGGATTCAAAATCCAAATTCTTAACGGGAGCAAAAGCCAATGCCATATCGGATACAAATCTGACCGGCAACTCCTTATCTCCAACCCGAATGGATTCAGGAATGCGGACATTATCGCCAATTTCATCATAGCCAATCAATGCCAGTGCATCATCCGATATTCTGTATACAAGCCCGTCATTCTCCACAATCTCATCAGATGGTATTCCATTATCTCTTCTTGTTTCTTCTTCATCATAGCGAAAATACACATCTATCTGATCTGCCAGCATAGAGAAATTATAGCCATGGAAGGACGAATCGTTATCATCTCCCCATTCAACATATAATACATCATGCACACTTCCATCTTTATCAGAAGAATTCATTTCATAACTAATCCCCTTTTCAGGCATGTGGAAAATAACCGGACAAGCGAATCCTCTCAATAATGAAGTTGAAAATTCCTTTTCATAAGAATTGAATGTGCTGCAATATGAAGGAAGATTCTCTGCTATATGAAATCTGATTTCTGAAGTTCGGGAACGATTGCCGGAAGCGTAAAAACATGATGGTTTTTTTATACCTCCTACAACCATTTGCCAATCTTCCGGATTATCCGAAGGCTGATATGCCGGCTGATAGTCATCATCAGGACTTTCCGGCGAATTGGGCACCTCTTGAGAAAACAGTTGGTAGCGTTGTCCTTCTTTAAGAGGAGCCATAACCTTATTTTCAGCCATAATTGGTCCCCCTGGATGGGGACAGTTGAATCTATATCCATCCTTCTGATGAACTATATCATCCGCCCAACCTACAATCTTATCATCTTCATCCGCTATAGCAACACGCACAAATCCTCTGAAATTAGCTATGCATAGATTAGGACTTATGTATGTATTTGGAACACCTTCAAGTATATCCGGATTCAAGAAATTCCATGCATCGTTCTCAGCTGTGTCATAGGCATCAGCGTTAGTGAACCACACCTTAGAATATTCCTTTTTCGTCTTGTCCGGTAATATATTAATTATCATGCCCTGGCCTTCATTATATCTCATACCATTATCAAGTGAAAATTCAAGTGTGAAATATCCGTTGGAATTTCCGTTCCATCCCCAATTGACATGGTATAAGCCTGCTGAATCATATCCGTCGACAACAAATGTATGACCTCCTGATCCAAAACCACTATAAACAACGGGGCCTATTTCTTCAAGTTGTGTACGCAGGATGTCATTCCACTCATTATCTTCAAATTTACCTCTTGGCAGGAACTGACAGTTCTTACTATATGCGTAGAAGTAAATGAAAGAATGGTCTACGGCCCAACTTTCAGCAGAACTTTCTGATGAGCCATACATCATCTGTGCTGCAATTCCAGCACTATATGTAAGTTTCGCAGCCTGGGCGGCAAAGTCAGGATTATTCTCTTCCGACAGGGCGTCCCAATCTATAGCGTAGTTATCGAAATCAAATTTTTCATCCGGGAAATAATAGTCATACTCTTCACCGCCACGTGTACAATCGGGCCAATTGTGATATTTCATAACTATAGACATCGCTGTAGCTACGCATCCGGCAGGTGCTTTCTCTCCATCAACTATAGGACATAGGTCGTTAAATGGTGCATATTGTCCCCAATTAGCTGTCTCAAGCAGTACTTCGCTTGAACGGGTAGATGAAGCATTAGTCCATGTGGAGTGCTCCGATGCAGCTTCCGAAAGATTAGCCATCTGAGTAGCCCACTGTTCCATCATCGCCTTCAGCTGCGGAGGAAGATTGTCGCTGTCAAAGCTACCCTTATCAGAATACCCAAGTATCTTCGGAGCCCTGTCATCACCGGAGACGATGACGAAACCCTCATTCTCTCCATGATTAAAAACATAGAATGGACTCGTCTGACCATCGGCATTGACTCCCGGTGCCTTCATTGGGCGTAACGCAGTGTTGGACGATGCTGTCTTCAATTCGGATGTGCTCAGAAAATCTGATGCTGCTCTTTTAGCCTCATCCGGCGAAATCTGACGGGCCGAGGCGCCGTAGCCAGTGAGCAACATCATAAGTAAACCTAAAGTAGTTTTCTTCATAAGCAGAAATTTGGTTAAGTTATTACGTTGATTTGAATTTCTATGTTTATTTAGCAAAGATATAACTATTTTTTAACTTATACAACAATGTGTCCCAATTTAACCAAAATAAACCATTAAATTCTCTGTAATTCGTTGGCATTAAATAGGCTTTAGTATCGGTTCCCCAGCGCATTGAGAGAGCCCAGAATCAAGTTCCGTGCATCGCGTAGCCTATGGTACTCCCTGCTTGCGGCTGAATGATTACCGACATCTGAGCCCTTGTACTCTAGAATTCTGGTCTTGAATCCAGTGCTCTCATTTTGTTCTATTGCATCATATCCTTGATATGTGTCACGCACTCCGGAAGTTCCTCCGCATAATGAGATACAAAAATCAATGTCGATCCGTTGGTCTTGACCATCTCGCAAATCAGATTATTGACAAGTTCTTTGTGCTCTCTGTCCAGGCCATGCAAAGGCTCGTCAAGCACCAGGAGTTCCGGCTGCTTAGCAAGCGCTCTCGCAAGCATGACAAGACGCTGCTCTCCCGACGAGAGTTCTGAAAACTTCCGATCGGCAAGATGACCGATCCGCAAAGCCTGCATCCAGTTTTCTGCCACGGTCTTCTCTTCAGCGGTAGATTTCGCGTATCTCGTCAACGAATTACGCATCCCCTGAATAATTATCTCTCTGACAGAATCGTTTGACTTGAAATACAACTGCATCTCCGGACAAACATATCCGATAGCATCTTTTATCTCCCAAATGCTTTCGCCCGTGCCTCGTCGGCGGTCAAATAGAGTGATGTCGTTGGAGTATCCCTGTGGATTATCTGCACATACCATACTCAGAAGCAAAGATTTTCCGGATCCGTTAGGTCCTTTCAATGCCCAGCATTCTCCTCTGCGAATAGTCCAGTTGAAATTCTCAAAAATCGTTTTATCCCCATATCTGGCATGGCCATTCCGAATGGCAAAAGCTACATCGCAATCCTCATACATCCTGGGATTGGTCTTCTCAGGCAATGAGGCTACATTTTTCAGATCTTCCTCTTTCTTCCTCTCGAGGAAACGAGATATTTCGGCTTTTCCGGCAATCGGATAACCTATTCTGCAGTTCTCTATTTCCATTACAGCATCCACATAATCAGGAACATCTTGCGGATCGCAAAGCAGAAACACTACCGAAACCCCATTATCCCGCAGTAGTATCATCGCCTCGTCGAAATCACCGCGAGACTCCGCGTCAAGACCGATATACGGATTATCAAGTATCAGAACATCGGGGTTCTCACAAAGGGCGTTGATGATTAGAAGTTTTCTCAATTCTCCACTCGAAAGATAATTTATCTTCTTACTCTCGATATTGTCAAGCCGGAATATCTCAGAATATCTATGCCAAACAGGCGAATCAAGCTTCTTATTGAAAATCTCGCCTACTGTAAGCACATAGTCGTTGGCAGTGGCCTCCATTCTCTGATGGTAATATTGCACATCTATGCCCGTAAACGAATGGATATCAGTAAAAGTTATCATTTTGATTCGAGAGATACCGTCGCTGAAACCAAGCCGGTTGCCATAGGCATACCGCCCTTTCGCAAGAATATTACCTAACGTGGTTTTCCCACTACCGTTTTTCCCTATCACAGCGTTCACGCCACGGGGTATTCCGCTTCCCGAAGGGTTGCTGAGCTCCACTTTTCCATATCCCAGCCTCTCGCTGTCAAAAGAAATTATAAAGTCTTTTCGATCTACCATAAAATCCTTGTTTAATTTAGCCATACAGTCTCATCCTCCAACCGCACTTCGAGCTTGACAGCGGAGTCTGGTTGATAGAGTATTATTTCGTTCGCTTCTTCCATAATGCAAAGTTAATAAAAAAATCAGCAACGGGAGAATTGACGAAAGGGAAAAGCTTATTTTTTAGTATGATGGAGATTATACAACATTCAATCGTTTCTTACGTTAGAACATAAAACTGATATTCCATCTTACCGCATGAACATATTAAAGACCACCATCATTATCCCGGCACTCCTAAACCTTACCTCCGTCTCGGCAATGCTGCCCGAATATAAGATAATCTCATCATCCATACCGACCTCTTCATTCGGAAACATAACACGTCTTGAAGTGAAGTCGGGAAACCTTGAAGGAACAGTGACAATCGATGTCTGGACTCCAGCGGAATATGACTCTGCTTCCGATAAGAGATACCCTGTGGTCTATGCCCATGACGGTCAGAATCTGTTTGACGCTTCATTTTCATTCGCAGGCGTTCCTTGGGCAATCGACAAAGCCTGCTCCCAACTGGCAAGTGACCCTGACTTCGAGATGCCCATTATAGTCGGTATCAACAACCGGGGTGCCGAAGGACTGCGTCCCAACGATTACTTTCCAGAAAACGCTCTGGATTACATCTCGCCGGATCAAATTGAGAATACGTTTATCTACGATACATGCAAAGGCACATTCTTGGGAAACGAGGAAGCTGCATTTGTCGCAGATGAACTGAAGCCTCTTGTAGACAGCCTGTTCAACACCGCTCCCGGAACCTCGACAACATTCGCCATGGGCTCCAGCATGGGGGCTTTAGCTTCAATGTATCTTCTGTGTGAATATCCGGCTACTTTTGGCGGAGCCGCATGTATGTCCACGCATTGGATAGGCTCACTCAATCTTAATCCCGACTATACGATGAACGATGACGAGGTCTGCGCGAATGCAATACTTCAATATTTGAGCGAACATATACCGGCTGATGGATTGCACAGACTTTACATGGATCAGGGAACAGTAGGGTGGGATGCCGATTACCTTAAATATGAGATAGCGGCCCGAGAAATAGTCAGGGACAAAGAATACTCCGAGGAAAACGGAAATCTATACTTGTATGATGCGAAAGGCGCAGGCCACAACGAATGGTATTGGCAACAGCGTGTGAAAATTCCCCTGAAATTCCTCCTCTCGAAAAAGGCGATCGAGGCCGCAGGCATAGACTACATCTTTGCCGAGCCGGGGGGTTCTGACTCGGAGAAGTATATATATGATCTCACTGGTAAAAGGCACTCCCCTACCGATTATGACTCTCTCCCTCCCGGAATATATATTCACGAACGGAAAAAGATAGTCAAATAAAACATACCTCTTCCATTTCCTCTCTATCAGAGAAATCTCCTCTGTGTCGCCACAAGTGTCAGCTTTCGCG
>JAIDTS010000128.1:1430-12123 GCA_029060585.1 Muribaculaceae bacterium | reverse complement strand
GATTCAATCCATCTGCTTCCATGGACGTCCCACATGTAGAATGGAGTGGTGAAGTTTGCGATCATTTGCGGATAACATATGGCGACACGGCAGCTATCCTCCTCCACGATTGCTCCTATGTCGATAGGATTGCAGTCTATATTTAAGGATTCTTCACCTCTACCCATAGATTGCTTTACATAAGAGAGTCCCCGGATACAGGCAGGAGTGTAATTTTGTGGTAGGTTGATGTAGACGTCATGCTGCCTAAGCAGTTCCACATAATCGTTATAAACCTTCTCTGTATTCTTATAGTCCATAGGATTTACGATCACTCCCTGAGCCGCTAATGAGACAATCAAAAGTATTGAAATAGTTATTGCCAGTTGTTTCATAATTCGTAATCTTTAATAATAAAAATTTTTTTCTTGGATACTGATGCGCAATCCCTTAGCGCAGGAACTGCGCTTATTCTCTGCGCGCTCTGGCCGATGCGAAGCAGGCCGCAATCATTGCGAGCTTGCCATAATCGAGTCGCGAAGCGTCCCAAAACGCTGAAACTCTGCCCCTTTGCGCCTTTGCGTGATATTTTTAGAGATCGTGAAAGTTAAGTAATTTATCATTAATCATTGCCTTAGAGCATTGAAAGAAACAGTTCTCTGTCCATTGCATCGTGCTCCTCAATATGCTTCTTGATGCGGTGGCGCATCGTGCGTGCTGCCCCCGTCGATTTCAGTTCGAGGATAGTCGTTATCGACTGTATCGAGAAGTCGGCGAAAGATAGCATCGCAAAGCGGTAGTTGCGTTCAGTCATACCGGGATATTGTTCTCGAAAGCGCGACATGATGTTGTCGAAATAGTCATTCACGAAACTCTCGATTCCCGCGATTGTCTCGTCGCTATGGAGAGTTGAGACGAGTCGTGTGACGTTCTTGCCGAGTATAGCATATCCGTCACTGGTCTCAGGCACGCAACTCGAAATCTCGCATAGCGAGTTGATGATAGCGTAGTGGCGTGGTGGCTGTTTTTTATCGGCAGAAGACTCAGGAACAGCGGCCGCCTCCGCGTTGTGTCGGTCGATTATCTTCTGTAATCTGTCTATGTCGGAAACGAGTGTTTCGCTCTGATCTGCCTTCTCTTTTAGGCGACGTCGGTAGAAGACAGTGACAGCAATTATGAGGGCCACAAGGAGTATGGCGATAACTGCTGCCATCCACATCATGCGGCGAGTCGTGCCGAGTTCTTCGTGCCGTCGTTCAGACTGCTCTTTATAGTAATCGCTTACTATGGCTGTATAAGGATGTGTCAGCAGATGTTGGCGTGAATCGACAAACCTTCCGTAATATCGGTTGAAAGCTTCGTATGCGGTTCGGTAGTCGTGTACTCCGGCCGCAAGCATAGCTTCGCTGAGGTCTAATTCTGCTGTGTCTGTCGGCTCAAACATATACACTCTTGCCTCTTCAAGAGCATTCTCAGCCGAACCGTATTCGCCCATCAAGCAGAAGATGCGCGCCTTCTTCGACCATTCCGTTGATGTCAACTCGTAGGCGAACATCTCCACGGAGTCAAGATGGTTGATTGCCGACTGGTATTCCTTACGACTGAGTCTGGCATTTGCCATGGCTCGGTGATAGGCGGCGTTGAATGCCGGAGCATCCTTCATCTCCGGATTGAGACGTGCGGAGGCGAGCACTATGAGTGCGCTGTCTACTCTGTTGAGGGAGATCAGGGCTTCCGCGAGCGATAGCTCCTCTCCAATGGCATGCACAGGTTTCTTAGCAAGCTCAAAATAATGTCGTGCCGAATCAGCGTACTCAAGATGCTTAGACTCCACCAACAGCGAACGGTAGATATCAGCCTGCTCACGGTATGCCATACCGCAATAGAAGTCATCTCCTGCAGCGTTAGCTTTTTTTGCAGCCTCGATAAGCGATATGAGCGCTGACGCGTAGTCTTTGTTGTAGCCGTGTA
Source organism: Muribaculaceae bacterium (assembly GCA_029060585.1). Next base: position 10,173 of record JAIDTS010000128.1, on the reverse strand, counting down.
TTACTCCGTTGTAATAAAGAGCCTGGATTTCCAGACTGTCACCGCGTCCTCGGAAATACTCCGCAGCCATTTCTGTCAGCGAATCATTGTGAAAGCGTTTCAATGCCTTTTCGTTGGCCTTCGCGAGCAGCAGTGCATGCCAGGCCTGTATCTCGGGGGCGACGTCGCGGGTGTCGAATGCCTCCAATACATTGAGGGCTGAATCAGGACGCTCGTTAACCAGCCGATCGGCCTCTCGGAGGGTCTCACGTGCGTTTCTTTGGCCGCATCCTGCCACCGTAAGAATCATTGTCAATGTGAGTGCAATCGTTGTTTTCATGGTTGCGAAATCATTGTTTTTATGGTTGCAAAATTAGGCAAAAAAGAGTTTTTATGCAAGTTTCATCGCATCACACGGCGTTACATCAGCTGTTTTTTACAAGCAAACAAGTATTTGTAGATAAGTTTGTTACATGCTTAGTCAAATAAATATTTCATTACAATGCATTATCAAGCGAGACACGCCTTCGGCTTGCAGCCAAAGGCGTGTCGTAGGATAGTGAAAAAATGCGGATTTTTCTACTTTACGATAAGTTTATGTACAGAGGTCGGATGGCCGTAGATCGCGACAGAAACGATATAGACTCCGGGATGGGAGACTGCAACAATACCGGAATCCGTGACAGTTTCCTTGACAAGAAGGATCCCGTCGGTGTCGCTCACCGAGACTATCGCCTTCCCGTCTACCATTACTCCGATCTTCCCGTCGGCGTCATAGACGCTGGCCTGCGGCTTATAGATGGATCCGACTCCGGCCTCGTCTGCTGTAAGGAACTTTAAAAGCACCGGATTCTTCTTGTCTGTATAGATGTAAGAACCTGCATCCCTGCTGTCGACACCGAAATAATCATTGCTTCCTTTCCACATTCCGCGCATATGGAATCCTCCTTCATCCTTCTCCACCTGCACAGACTTAGCTGCCTCGGGCTCGTTGGCTGCAAGTCCTACTCGCCAATAGTTGTCGCCTTCCGCCATATATCCGTCTCCGGTAAGGAAACTGAAGAAAGAAGTGAAGTTGCCTTTTAGTTTCGGCGTGAACTGATAAGATGGATTAGAGATCTCAAGATCATCCAGACGGAAATTACCGTCCGCTCCCCCCTTGTCACTGTGCAGGAATAATCCGGACTGAGCCTCCTGGATGTAATATATAGTGGAAGGTTCGAAAATCTTTGTGCTGGAAGTGTCTTCCACCGGCTCGGTCTTGCGCAATGTCCGAATACCGAGCTCCGCGGCTGATGCCCAGGGGTTGTTATTAACTTCAGAACGGGCGATCAGCCGGAAATATCTGGCGTTGACAGGATCGGAAAGTTCCACTATCTGTTCGCCGGCCACATCCTTGAAAGCACCAGTAGCCACCGGCGCACCCCATACCTCTGGATTGTTGCCGAAATATATCTCATACTCCTTGATGCGTCCGTTGCTCATATCGGAGCGACCCTCATACACAAACCCCGTCACCTCGTAGGTGTCGTGCATGTCGATGATGATCTCATGAGGATATGGTGTCTGGTCGGCTCCATAGCTGGTATGCCATATGGTAGAGGAATTGTTATCAATGGCATTCTTCGCATCCTCACCGCCGCCCTGATTGCTGTCTACCCTATAGACGCTCCACTTGCTTTTGTCGATAAACATCTCGATATCGGCATCTGTGACGAGGCTGCGGGCCATTCCCTCTTTCTCGGCATACGCCATCACATACCCTCCTTCCATCAGGCTGAATGGTTCTGTATACTGGAGGTATGTAATGCCATTGTCAAGACTGTAGCTGATCGCTGCTCCCTCCGTCGATGTGGTCAGTGTAACCACGCCTTTGTCGGATAAAATAACGACTGGTTGGCATTGCGGACTAGACACCCTCGCCATCTCCGCGAGTTCATGGTCACTGAGTCTCGAGCTTATGGGCATTAATATGAAATCGAAAGCGGTGGTGTGTGAACGCAGCTCGTACTTATCGAGGACATCCGGACCGCAGCTTGCATTGCCCAACGCACGCATCTCAGCGTCTATACATACGACGGTCTTATCCGTAAACTTAGCCTCATAGGGATGTTTCGAGCGGTTCTGGCCACTGATGTTGTTGCCGGGACGCCAATGGCTTGCAGTCGCCGACATCATGCCCGGAGCTACAATCAGCAGTCCCATGCCGGCATCATCAGTAAGCGCTGCAAATCTCACATCTTCCTTGTTACCTGTCTCCTGCGGCAGAATATACGGTGTCCACTGATCGGTGACAGTGCTGTGGTAGAGTCCGGGGAAGCATGATTCCTTGCGGTCGCGGTAGTTTTCCCACGGTCCACGTCCAAACCACGTATATCTCTCAAATTCTTTCGGCATATCAAAGGTGAAACCAAGACGCGGGATGATCACATTCTTTCTCGACGGCGTGATCAATGAACTTACGGCTATCACTCCGTCAGGCATCACGGTGTATGACATCTGTGTCGTGAACGACATGGGAGAGCTTCCATTGCCGGTATATGTGTTGTTGACGGTCAGCGTAACACTTCCGTTGTCGTTGACGTTCGTCGTCCATTTCCCCGGAGTGGCTTTCATGCTGCGCAAGCCGAGGCTCTCCCAGTTGCCTTTCTGACGTCCGTCATTATCGGTCGGCAGTCTGAATGCGTTGAGTTTGATGGTTTTGTCAATAATCTTCGTATCTCCCAAAGAGTATTCGGAAAGCTGGCCGGTAGATTTGGAGAATACGGCCTTAAAGGCTGTGGTGCTGAGGGTGTAACTGTTGCCGGCCTCTTCCATCTTGATGGTGCTGTCTGTGGATGAAGCATAGGGTTGCCTTTCAATGGCACTGCGCAGCCTGAACTGTTCTGAGGCAACCTCGTACCCTGCATCGGCCCAAGGGGTGGCATCCTTTTCTGTGACGGAGAATCGCACGAAATATTCCGCCCCTTCAGCAGGGGATGCCGGAAGCAGGTCTGAGAGAGTGAAACTCTGAGACTTTCCTCCTTTCACGTCAATGTTGTCGACAGTGCCCTGACCTATCTGGATGCCGTCTTCGAGTACCTTATAGATGATATCATAACGTGAAAGATCCATGAAGGCCATTTTGTTTCTGATCTCGAACTCATAATTTAGACTATCTTTCATAGTAAAGTCGGCAGGCTGATAAATCTTCTTAACGTTTAGGGCCTTGGCCGAGTAAGAGCAATCAGGAAACACCACTCCGTTTATGCAGAAGTTACCGTCGTTTGGATTGTCGCCGAAGTCTCCTCCGTAAGCCCAGTATGACTCCTCCGGCTTATCAGGTACTGGCATCCTGAGTCCCTGGTCTTTCCAGTCCCAGATGAATTCTCCCGCCAACGCAGGGTATTTCTCGTATACGTCATAAAACTCACGCTGGTTGCCCATAGAGTTACCCATGGAATGGGTGTTCTCACACTGTAGGTGAGGTTTGACTTTCTGTCCGCTGTTCGCCTGGTTCTGGCGGTCACGCCCGATGCTCTCCATCCAGTCAACGCCGCCATACATCGTGCTCGACACATCAGCGTAGTCGCTGTTGCCCTCATAGTGTGTCAGGCGTGTCTTGTCAAGATTCTTGATGGCTGTGGATACAGCCTTGAAGTTTGAGCCATTGCCGGACTCGTTGCCAAACGACCATATTATAATACTGGGATGGTTGCGCATCCATAGTACATGGTTTTCGTTGCGTTCCACCATAGCGTCCTTGAATGCGTCTACACTCGAAAGCCCGGTGTTGGCGTGGCATTCCACGTCAGCTTCGGCTATCATGTAGAGCCCATATTTGTCGCAAAGGTCATAGAAATAGGGATTGTTGGGATAGTGGCTCGTGCGCACGGCGTTTATGTTGAGGCTCTTCATAGTCATCACGTCCTTCTCCATCTCCTCACGCGGCACGGTGCGTCCATATTCCCCGCTGAAATCGTGGCGGTTCACGCCGTGTATAAGAAGCGGCTGTCCGTTTATCAGGATCTCGCCTTTCTTGCCGATCTCAATCTGACGGAATCCTAGTCTATGCCCGCGTACATCTATGTCATTGCCCTCCCCGTCAGTGAGCGTGAGGGAAAGATCATAGAGGTTAGGCTCTTCCGCGCTCCAAAGTTTAGGTCCGTCGACAGGAATGGAAAGATCGTAGCTTCCTGTCCGGGTTACAGGCACCGTCTTTTCCGCTACGACCGTACCACCGTCCATAATCCTCGCTGTAAGGCTTCCGTTGATGGGGATTCCTTCTATAGTGGTCTCGATATCGACGGTGGATTTAGTGTAATTGTCAGTCAGTGTCGTTTTGGCGAAATAGTCGCGTATTTGTGTCTTAGGGGCTGACCAAAGGAAAACGTCTCGCGTGATACCGGTCATTCGCCAATAATCCTGACACTCGAGGAAAGAACCACTTGTAAACCGGTAGACCTGAACAGCGATGGTATTCTCGCCGTCTTTAAGGAGGTCCGTTATGTTGAATTCAGAAGGGAGATATGAATCTTCGGCATATCCGGCAAACTTTCCGTTGACCCAAACATAATATCCGTGTCCGGCACCGTTGAATCTGACGTAGATGTCTCTGCCGCCCCACTCTTCTGGCACAGTGAACGTACGCCGATAGCTGCCTACAGGATTTTTCATCTCCTCATTGTAGGTGAACCATCCCGGACGGTTGGCCATGACGCTGTAAGTTTTCTCATCGTAGCTGAAGGGATATGCCACGTTGCAGTATAGAGGCTTGTCCCACTGTTTGCCGTTGCGCACGCCGTATACCTGCCATGCCGATGGGACATCGATATCGTCCCATCCATCTACGTCGTATTCGGTAGCTTCGAAACCTTCTGGATTTTTTGTAGGATCCGGGACCCATTTGAATTTCCACACTCCGTTGAGCGACTTATAGTATGGGGACTGTTCGATTGCGCCGTTGCTGACAGCAGTTACGTCGGCAACGGGAATGCCGAGGGTGTGCGCCCTTTCTCGGTTGAGGTGCGTGATGCCTACATCATCCCATTCCTTATATGTCTGGGCGTCTGCTGTGGTAAATACGGCAACCGCGACTATGGCCGCCGAAGTAAGAATTCTTTTCATGGTATGCTCCTCTAAAGGAATTATTAGTAAATAATCTTTTGCTGATGCAAATTTACTAATAATATATTCATTTTGCAAGTGTTTCGAAGAAAAATCTATCCATATTCGCATCACCAGCATTTCTGGCCAGAGTCCATCCTTCCCGCGTTTGCATATGTAAGGCCCCGACTCAAAAATGATAGTCGGAGCCTAAATTGCAGCTGTTGTGAGGTCCTGCTACCTATTTGCTGATTTTCTTGGTGGCTTTGTCTCCGTGCAGCTCTATATAGAGGCCTGAGGGAGCGGTCTGACAACGGCGCCCCAGCATGTCGAAGTACATTATCGGGGATGCTCCATCAATTAAGTTGCTCTGTACTGACACTGTCGCGTATCTCTCATACTCGAGACTGGCCATGATGAAGGAGCCTATGCCTTTACCTTCGTTGGAGACTATATTAACATCGCTTCCATCGAGATAGTAATCGGCTGTACCGTTGCGTTCGGGCTTGTTGGAAGGTCCTAACCCGGCTGAGCGACAGATGTTGTGGATATCCACGCCGCCACCATTTTCGGTGATGAATGTAGCGAGCAAACCGTCATAGGCTTTCTGTGTCACGGTACTGAACTCGGCATAGTCGAGCAGTCCGAGCCTCATACCTTTAAGCAACGCATATGTGAACATACATGACACTGATGCCTCAAGGTAGTTACGATGTCCTCCAGCACTTACATAAGAGTCATCGTATTGCAGAAGCTGATACCATACTCCACTGTCTGGGTCCTGCCAACGACGGATGCCATCCGCCACCTGACTGAAAATATCCGCGATTGCGGGATAATCCGGATGCCCGGAGGGCATGAGGGCAAGTACATCAACCAATGCGGCCGCATACCAACCCATTCCACGACCCCAGAATTCCTTGCTGCAACCTTTGAATGGGTCAGCTGTATTAGCCCAGAAAGAGTTGAGGTCCGAAGGTTTAGCACTCCATCCATGATAGTTGAGCTGTTTGTCAGCATCGTAGGTATGGCTATGTATGGTGGTGAATTGCAGGGCGATGTCTGACCATGCATCGTTGTCGTCAGGAGAGAATACCGAAAGATATTCCGCATAGAAGGCAGCTCCCATATAGAGCCCGTCGAGCCACATCTGATATGGATATGAATCCTTGTGTATGAAGCAGTTTTTGCCTTCGTCAAGTGTGATGCGCTTGTACTCGTGACGCAGATAGTTGTAAAGGTAGTCAGCGGCGATGCGATAGCGTTCTCCCGCAGCGTGATCGACGGATGACTCACGGGCATATAGGTCAAGCAGGACCTTGCCTGAAGCGATGTTGTCGAGGCTCCCTTTCTTGAAGCCGTAGAAGTTTCCATCGGTATCTATGGCATTGTCCGCATATTCCTTACACCACTCATAGGCTTGGTCCGCAAGTACGTCATCAGGATACTGAGTGCAATACATTAGTATTGTTTTGGCAACCAGCCCGCTGACATAGTCCCATTTCTTGTCGGCTGACCATTCCTTGCCATGGGATCTAACCATCGATGCGGAATATCCTGAGGTCTGCGCCGAAGCCGCCAGACCGACGAGAATCGACACCACAAATGCAACTACATTTTTCATATGATTTATGTTTAAAATCGAATTATGGATGGATAATAACTGAAATCAGTGAACTGACAGTCAAAGGTCGCTGATTAAGCAAACTATATGCAAATTTAAGAATAATATATGAATCCGCCAAGTGGATTTGCTTAAAAAATTGATGAACCCTGATTCAGAGATATTGCCTAAGTAATAAAAACAGCCATGCAAACTAATCATAATAGTCTGCATGGCCGCTTTAATCTTTACTATTATTCAATAACGTTTTTCGCTTAAGACAAACCAACTCATGAATTTATTCCGCATAAAGGTTTTCCTCGCGCTGAGGAATATATTCATCTACCAGCCTCGAAATCTTTTTCAGATCAGGTTTCTTATTGACATAGTCGATCAATGTACCGATTGGATACAGGTCAGGGTCAGACGCTGACTGGAAATCGGCGGCATCTTCCGAGTAGTCGCCGTCTTCAACGGCATCTTCTTCAATAGCATAGTCGCTGAACGCTATTGATCTGTCGGCATCTTCATGCCGCTGGATACCGACCAACAATGTTGTCGGGATGATACTTAACTGAGGATCTTCTCCCCAGAGACCGGGATTGTCGATGACCTCCGCTACTTTAGCGGCTATTATGTCTGTGAGTTCTTTTCTTTCCATAGTATCGATTTTTTATTACTATAACGCATTAATCAATCAAACGGTTCTCGCTGTCCTGTTTCTTCGAGGACAGTTATTTTCAGTCAGGATTGTTTGGCAGTCTCGGAAATTATGAGTAGATTTGCAGACGGGAATAACTAAAACCTGACATCATGGAAATCAATGATATCATAAAGTTTGTCTCTGACGGATTCGACCGCGCGAAGGCTGGTGCCGCTATAGAGACCTACAATTCAATCGTGCATCACAATGACATGAGGGTGCTTCCACAGAAAAGCCACTATCCCATGGGGTGGATCATCTACTATGCTCTGCATCAAAGTCCAGCCCACGCCATTCAGGAGCGTAAGCAGTTGCTGGCCCACTATCTGCGCCTCAACGTAACGAAGCCTCATAAACTGCATTCCATGATCCTGACCGAGGCCTTCCGGCTCTATAAAGACGCTACAGATGCAGCGACGTCAGGACGCTTCCGCCCGGGATTCAATCCCGTATCAGATGCTACAGGATTCTCCATCGTGAAATTCGTCGATCTTTGGAATCTTGAATATATTCGTCCTTCTGATTGGAACAGAAAGAATCACGAAGGAAAGGAGCTGCCGTCTACAGTCGAGAAGCTCATCACTCATTATACCGATGAACTTTACGGGATGCGCATTCCTGCCTCAGAAGAGTTCACCTCTATCGTCAACCAGGCCATGGTGACTTATCCGCCTACCTTCAATCTTTTCGCCCAGCGTGCTCAAATCCACGAACTTGCCGATGAGAAGGAGTCGGCCATCGAAATGCTACGAAATGCCATACTTTCTTCCTCCACTAAATTCTATCTATGGAGCCGTCTGGCAAATCTAATCACCGACAAAGACGACCTCCGTCTTAAGGTAAGCCTTCTCTACAAGGCACTGGGCTGCCCGGGACAGGAGGAGTTCAAGGGAAAGATTCACCTCCGCCTTGCAGCTGCCCTCGCGGAAGGAGGAGCTTATCCACAGGCTAAATGGGAACTGAAATACGTAAAAGACTTATATAGCAGAAACGAATGGCATCTCCCGAAACTTTACAAGGAAACTGAGAAAAAAATACCGGCTTATACTTCAGCTGCCGACCCATCGGACATATACAGAAAAGTGGAGCATTTAGCCGATGACTTCATCTATGAGGCATGGCCGGAGATACCGGCCAGAAAGACCTACCACAAACCCGCCGCTGAGACCACAGACTGCTACGGAAACCGCCGGATGGGACAGACAGCATGGCGCGTGACTGATGCCAATGGTGTGAATTACTGGTTCAACCCCGCGAAGTATGGTATTCAGGAGAATCTGCCCTCTGACACCGAAGTTATGGTCAAGGTATTCGGCGGAAAAGTAGTAAAAGTCCGGGTAAAATAAATATATATGAAGAACGTTTTATTGGCT
>JAIDTS010000128.1:0-1330 GCA_029060585.1 Muribaculaceae bacterium | reverse complement strand
CATTGATACTGACAGCCGTCCGCTCTACTGGGAGTTTCCCGGCAAGCAACGGGCCATACGATACGGAGGATGGAAGTGCGTGACAGTGAAAAAGAATGCTCCGCTTGAGCTGTACCGGATAAAAGAGGATCCGTCGGAGGAGCATGATCTGGCGGCAGAGAATCCCGACGTGGTTAAGGAACTGGACCGGATGATGCACCAGCTACGTACCCCCAGTCCAAATTATCCCATAGATAATGAATGACTCCGTCGCTTCGCCTTTTGCACGCCCGATGTATGCTATGCTGAAGCCCGTAGGCTCCGGTTGTAATTTGGGTTGTGACTACTGCTACTATCTTAAAAAAGGCAGCGGGACTGTGATGAATGAGCGCCTGCTGGAAGAGTTTACCCGGCAATACATTGCATCTCAGAATACTCCACAGGTGCTTTTCACGTGGCACGGTGGAGAGCCACTGCTGAAGCCCATTGACTTTTACCGAAAGGCTCTTGAACTGCAACGCAGATATGCCGGTGGCCGCCATATAGACAACTGCTTGCAGACCAACGGTACGCTGCTTACCACCGAGTGGTGTGATTTTCTGCGCGACAATCATTTTCTTGTTGGTATTTCAATTGACGGACCTCAGCCGCTACATGATGCCTGCCGGCGCTCGCCCGGAGGAGCATCAACGTGGAACGATGCCATGCGTGGTATCAGGCTGCTGCAACGGCACGGCGTGGAATGGAATGCAATGGCAACGGTCAATGCCGTAAATGTGCAGCATCCGAAAGCCTTTTATCACTTTTTTCGTGAAATAGGATGCGAGTTCCTGCAATTTACACCCGTGCTGGAGCCGGACAAACCTGACCTTTCTATCACGGCAGACCAATGGGGCAGTTTCATTTGCTCACTCTATGATGAATGGGTGAAGCAGGATGTCGGCAAACTGTTCGTTCAGTTGTTTGACGCTACGTTGGCCAATTGGGCAGGTGTGGCCCCGGGGGTGTGTTCAATGTCGGCAACCTGTGGACTAGCTCCGGTGGTGGAGGCAGACGGCTCCGTGTATTGCTGCGATCATTTCGTTCGACCCGAATATAGGCTGGGTAATATGCTTGAACTTCCGCTTTCAGAAATGCTCTATGGCGGGAAGCAACTGCAATTCGGGTGGTCTAAAGAGTCTTCATTGCCCCGTGAGTGCAGGGAGTGCCGATGGCTTTTTGCCTGCCATGGAGAGTGCCCCAAAAACCGCCTTACCACCGACCGATACGGAGAACCCGGCTTAAACACCCTGTGCGCCGGCTACCGTAAATTCTTTGCTCATGTCGCGGCAGACATGGATTTTATGAAGGC
>JAIDTS010000127.1 GCA_029060585.1 Muribaculaceae bacterium | reverse complement strand
AAGCAGCTCGTAGGCTGGCACTGTTCGGATCTGCCGTCGGATATTTTCGGCGACGGGTTCAATGCTCCTGAGATCAGAGCCTGGGAGATGGAGAACGCAGGGCATGCGATAGCCGTAGCGCGGAGTCTCGGGCTTCCGGATGCGAGCATCCGGGAGGCTCTTAAGGGCCTTCACAGGATTGGAACCCGCCTCAATGTCAGCGAAGGAGTCAACGACTGCCTCGTCATCCATGACTCGTATACCTCCGACCAGTCGTCGCTTGCTCCGGCCCTCGACTTTATGAAGCGTCGGCTTGCGCCGGGAAGCAAGGAAACCCTAATCGTCAGCGATCTCACTCATGAGGCCGGCTCCTCCGATGGCGCGATAGAGGCTATGGCGCACATGCTGCGTGTGTCGGGAGTCAAGCGTCTTATAGGGATAGGACCCGGAATGAAGAAGGGTGCCGGTATTCTCCGGAAGGTTGTGGAGGAATCCGATTTCTTTGAGTCTACGGATGAGTTCCTTTCCAAACTTAGCACTTCTGACTTCTGCGGCGAGACCATTCTGCTGAAAGGCGCGCCAGAGTTTGGATTCGGACGTATAGCCCAGTTGCTCGAGGCCCGTACTCACGAGACTGTGCTTGAGGTCAACCTTGACGCAGTGGTTAGAAACTATAATTATTTCCGCTCGAAACTTCCCGCAGGTACAGGTCTTGTTGCTATGGTTAAGGCCTCAGGCTATGGCGCGGGAAGCTATGAGATAGCCCGGACGCTTCAGGACTGCGGAGCCGCCTATCTTGCTGTGGCGGTGCTCGATGAGGGAATCGACCTTCGTCGTAGGGGCATTACGATGCCGGTCATGGTAATGAACCCGAAGGTAGTCAACTACCGCCAGATGTTTGCCAACCGCCTCGAGCCGGAAGTCTATTCCATGCCCATGCTTCTCGACGTAGTCAAGGAGGCTGAGAAATATGGGATGAAGGATTACCCGGTCCACATAAAGCTCGATACGGGAATGCACCGCATGGGCTTTGTGGAGGAGGAACTTCCGGAAGTGATGCGGTTGCTTGATTCCACCGATGCCGTGCGAATTGCATCGGCCTTCAGCCATCTGGCTACGGCCGACTGCCTCGATATGGACGACTACACATTGCTCCAGCTGCAGCGGTTTGATCGCTACACTGAATATATGCTGTCGCAGTCGAAGCGTCCTTTCCTGCGTCATGTGCTGAATTCAGCAGGAATACTTAGATTCCCTGAGTATCATTATGATATGGCCAGGCTTGGTATAGGTCTTTACGGCGTCAATACGCTTCCTCCGGAGGTGGAGCAGCCGCTGTCGGTAGTGAGCACCCTTCGCACGGTCATCATCGCGATTCGCGACTGGAAGAGAGGGGAGAGCATCGGATATGCTCGCCGCTCCATACTGGAACGCGACTCGCGCATCGCCACTATCCCCATCGGCTACGCCGACGGCATGAACCGCCATTTCGGACGCGGCAACATAACTGTAAAGGTCAACGGCAAGGACGCGCCCACTATTGGCAATATATGCATGGACGCCTGCATGATAGATGTCACAGACATCGAATGCCGTGAGGGAGACGCAGTGGAGATATTCGGTCCCTCGGCTTCAGTTGACCGCCTCTCTGATCTCCTCGACACCATCCCCTACGAAATCCTGACCTCCGTCTCCCCCCGCGTCAAGCGCGTCTATTACAGGGAATGATTCGTCTTCATCTACATCCACAGTATCGAACTCGACTTCTATGGCCGGAGGCAATACCTTGCCGTCGGCCATTTCTATCACCCGGTCGGCTATAGCGGCGAGGGAAGCATCATGGGTCACCATCACTACTGTCTGGCCGAGCCTGTCGCGGAGATCAACGAAGATATCCTGTATCTCCTGACGGTTGGTGGAGTCAAGGCTGCCCGTGGGCTCATCGGCGAATATTATCTCAGGATCATTGATGAGGGCGCGTGCTATGGCTGTGCGCTGGCGTTCGCCGCCGCTCATCGCCGCCGGTTTATGGTGCATGCGTTCTGCCAGGCCAAGTTGGGTCAGCAGATCAGCCGCCTTCTCCATTGCCTTTTTCTTCGATGATCCGGCGATAAGGGCCGGAAGTGCTACGTTTTCCTGCGCGGTGAATTCAGGCAGAAGCTGATGGAACTGGAATACGAATCCCATGTTGCTGTTGCGGAATGCCGAGAGCTTCTTGTCTTTCATGCCTATGAGCTCGGTTCCGTTGAAGCGGACGCTGCCGCTGTCCGGCTTTTCGAGGGTTCCAGCTATCTGCAGCAGGGTTGTCTTCCCAGCTCCGGAAGGACCTACTATAGCGGCTATCTCCCCTTTCCCTATTGAGATGGATATATCCTTCAGCACCTGAAGATTGCCGAAAGACTTGTATATGTTCTTTATTTCAAGCATATTCTTTCAGTCTTTAGTCTTAAGTCTTTAATCTTTAGTTTTTAATCTCTTGATGCGGTATTCGGATGGATAGAGGTTGTTGGAGCGATTTCCGAGGTTTTTGAGGAAGCCAAGCGGAAATCCTTGGTAAGTAACCGTGACATATCCTCTCGGCATATCGGCTTGAAGCGTAATGCCTTCCTTGGCGAGATATCGTAGCGCATCCTCTTGTGAAAGCTCCAGTTCGGGAAAGGGATTCTTCATGGCCGTCGACATCGCGAGCGCGTGGGAAGGTATCAGGTCTTTTCCCTTGATCTCCCCGATCTCCACTCCTGCGGAAATGATTCTGATTCCTTTGGGAAGCGAGTCGAGAAGCTCAGCCGTAGCAGGGCTTAGTGCGAGCAGTCGTCCATCGTAGTTGATGATGTCGAAGTCCCCCTCTATCCAGGTCCTTGCCGTGGCGATAATCCGGGCGTCACTCTTGTCTTTGGTGTTTTTAACGGTTCTCTTTTTCTTTCCGGTCTGCCGTCTGTTGTCTTGTCCGTCATCGCTTTTATAGAACACCGCCACGAACAGCCCTTCTCCTCGTGTGAAGCCGGGCATGAAGCGTAGGCATGGTATATCCCCCGTTATCTCGCTTTGGATGCCGTCTTTACCGGCAAGCCCCGTGTCTACGGGTTGCAGTCCGAATTCAGAAGCTATCCAGGCAGCGTTGTCTTCGTCCTCCGTAGTGTTGAAAGTGCAGGTGGAGTAAATCAGAAACCCTCCCGGAGCCAGCATCTCCACGGCGTTGGCGAGAATCTCGCGCTGCAGGGAGGCGCACTGGCGTATCAGCCCCTCGCTCCATTGCAGGCGGGCGGCCTCTTCCTTGCGCATCATACCTTCTCCGGAGCATGGCGCGTCTACAGCCACGAGATCAAACTTCCTCTTAAGCACGGAAAGCCGGGCAGTGTCTGTATTAGTAACAATAAGGTCGGGATATCCATATTTCCGGAGATTCTCCTTGAGGATTCCTGCGCGGGAAGACGTGAACTCATTGGCCAGCATCACGCTGCCGTCCGGTAGGGCGTTCAGGATAGCGGTGGTCTTTCCTCCCGGGGCTGCGCATAGGTCGCAGACCAACATTCTGTCATCATTCCGCTCTCCGCTCTCCCTTCTCCAATCCCTTATTTTCTCCACAATGGTCTCATAGACCATTGAAGAGGCGTCTTGGACATAGAATGCTCCGGCATGGAGCAGCGGATTCAGAGTGAACGAGGGTCGCTCTGGCAGGTAGCTGCCGGATCTGCACCAGGCTACAGAAGTCATATCGGGATAGAGCGGTTCGGCCGGACGTTTGCGTATGTTCAGGCGTACGGATGTCTCCGGCTCTCCGCATAGCGCCGAAAGCAGATTCTCGGCCCGGCTTTCCCCTATTTCGGAGCTGATAAGAGCCTTAAAACCGTCGGGTAAAAATTTATCTTCAATCATTTCACCGCAAAATTAGCAAAAAACGGGGAATTTTGTTAATTTTGTAGCATGAAAATTCAATCGGCCCTCTATCTTGTGCCAGTTCCTATCAGCGGAGCCCCCGTCTCAGACGTGATTCCGGCGGGAAATTTGGAAATCTTAGGTCAGTTGCGCCATTTCATAGTGGAGAATGTCCGTACCGCGCGGCGTTATCTCCGCCATGTGGATCCGGCGTTTCCGATAGCCGACTGCACGTTCAGCGTCCTTGACCGCCATACCGGTCCGGAGGAGGTGTCGGCCATGCTTGATCCGCTCCGTAGCGGAGAGCCTGTAGGGGTGATGAGCGAGGCTGGATGTCCGGCTGTGGCCGATCCTGGAAGTCATCCAGTTGAAATCGCTCAGAGAGAAGGCCTGAAGGTTGTGCCGCTTGTAGGACCCAGTTCCATCCTCATGTCGCTTATGGCCTCGGGGTTCAACGGTCAGGGTTTTTCCTTCCAGGGTTATCTGCCCATCGACGGAGCCGAGAGGAGAAAGGCATTGAAGAGGCTGGAATCCGAATCGTCCTCGCGTCAGATGACGCAGATCTTCATAGAGACACCTTACCGCAACAACCGTATGGTGGCTCTTTTGGCGGAATCCCTCGCTCCCTCCACCATGGTCTGCGTGGCCTGCGATATAACCGATTCCGAAAAGGAGGAGGTGGTCACTCTAAGGGCTGCCGAGTGGAAGAAAAGAAAATATGATTATGATAAGCGTCCGGCCATTTTTCTCCTCTATGCCGGGGCGAAGGGAGGCGATCGCCGCAGATATGAGAAGAAATGAGTAAGAAGATATTTTTCGACCATCCTGAGCTCCCGTTTGAGGAGTGGGGTAATCCCAATGACGGTGACATTATGCCCTCGCGCCCTGGGGGAGTGCCGAGGCCGCTCTTCTTCTGTTCTTTCGGAAGCGGATCGAGCGGCAACAGCTGTTATGTAGGTTCGGCGGAAGGGGGATTGATAGTCGATGTCGGCATACGTGCGGAGGAACTGGAAAGAGGCCTCGAGGCCAATGGCGTCTCCATGAAGCACGTAAAGGGAGTGTTGCTAACCCACGACCATTCCGACCATGTCAAATATGTCTATGCCCTTCTGCGCAACCATCGCCATCTTAAGCTCTTCTGTACCAACAGGGTGCTCAACGGGATACTGCGGAAGCATTCCATATCGAAGCGTATAAAGGAGTATCATGTGCCTATTTTCAAGGA
>JAIDTS010000126.1 GCA_029060585.1 Muribaculaceae bacterium | reverse complement strand
TAATCCGAAATACAGGCATTCCCGCAAATGGAGACAACGAAGAGCCGACATACGAATCATCCTCATACGGGGAAGAAAATCTGCCGGTATCCAATACTACGGACAACAGGGAGGCGGAAGAAAAGCCGGCCGATACCGATATCAGAAGCATAAGAAACCACAATACGGAAAAGGGGAAGCCTCTATATGCCGGAATCGTCCCTAAAAAGAAAAACAGCGGAAAGTATGGCCGACGGTTTGCCCTCGCTGCCTACGCGTCCGGAATCGGTCAGGCATCGGAAAGCATGGGGCGTAAACCCGGCGGAAACACAGGAGACGGGCCGATATGGAGTGATCCCGGTTTGAATAATCCGGGGCCGCCAGACGTAGACCAGAACGACCCTCCATTCACTGACTCAAACGGAGTTCCCGAACCAGACTCTCCGGGAGACAACCCGACCTTCGGGCAGCACGGGGAACCGACTGCAACCACGGAAATCCACCATCATCAGCCGATCAAAGCCGGCCTTACAGTTCAATACAGTCTTACAGACCGCGTGGGAATCGAGACCGGACTGATGTATACGGCCTTAGCTTCCGACATAATGGTAAGCCAAGGCAAAAACGTATCCTCGGGAAGACGGGAGATGCACTACATAGGCATTCCGCTAAACGTAAAGCTCTCCTTATGGTCATGGAAAGCGGTAGACCTTTATCTGTCGGCCGGAGCAATGGGCGAGAAATGCATCAGCAATCGGTTTGAAAAGAAACAGGTCGCCGACGGACTCCCTCTCGATGAGTACTCCACACAGAAAGACCGTCCGTTCCAATGGTCGGTCAACGCCGCAGGGGGCCTTCAGATAAAGCCACTACCCGGAATCGGAATTTTCGTTGAGCCTGGCGTAAGCTACTACTTCAACGACGGCACTTCCCTATCAACCGTCTACAAAGACCGACCCTGCAACTTCAACCTGAACGTCGGCGTAAGATTCAACTTTCACAAGTGAGCAGGCAGTAGTCCTCCTCAAGACCATAGTTCCAGAGAACAAGAGACTTGATATCAGAAACCAGTCAGCCGCCAAAAGGGAGTACCATAGGCTACGCGGCGTAAAGAAGAACTATGGTCTTGACTTGGGTCGATTCTTTTTCGGTCCGAATCGCAGAGCCTTTCCCTTATGACGAATTATCGAAAATCAAACAAATAAACCATTATGAAGAAATATACTTATATAGCCGTCTGTACCTTCTCTCTCCTTATCGCAGGCTGCGCAGACAATTCCGACTCTCCGGACGCGTCCAAACCGACAATCTGTCCCCCGGACCCAATAGAACTGCATCGTCCATCCTACGACTACGCCGACGCAAAGCCACTGAAGGATGTAGCCGTTGAAAACACAGTAAGAGCCAACGGCTTCGCAACCCGCCTATTCCGCTTTCTATATGACGATAAAGACTATAAAGGGAACGTCTGCGTCTCGCCGGCGAGCGTCTTCTGCACATTCGCAATGATGGCCAACGGAGACGACGGCGAATGCCGCGACGAGATACTTACCATGCTCGGCTACGGCAACGGGGCTGATGCCCTAAACGACCTCAACGTCTATGCCAACGCACTTCTTAGAGAGACATCAATGTTCGACGGAGCGACGCAGTGCGGATTCACGAACTCCATCTGGCACCGTCCGGGCATAAATATATATCCGGATTTCTCAAAAGATATCGAGGGGATATTCGGGGGCCTGATGTTGCCGATATGGATTGGCGACGAGGCCGGTAAAGAGGCTATCAACAACTTCGTTAGCGGTCAGACCTGCGGAATGATCTACCCATTTCTCGAAAGCCCTCTTCCGGTAGACCTTGCCTTCCTTAACACAACTTACTTCAAGGGAGCATGGGAAACAGCGTTCGTAAAGGAACTTACAGAAGACGGAGTATTCCATAACTTAGACGGCTCCAAGAGCAGCACTCCCTTCATGATGACTCTTGAGAACAGCTTCGACTATGCCGAGGCAGACGGAATACGGTGTCTGCGGCTACCGTATAAGGGAGAGCGCTACAGCATGACGATACTCCAGCCCCTCGCAGACACAGGAAAGGAGTTTGACGGATTTCTCGAGACACTTGACAGCAAGGCTATTGTAAACTATGAAAACGGTCTACAGAGACAGACGTTCATCCTCCAGATGCCGAAATTCGAGACTGAGATCAACGAGAATATCTTAGCCCCGCTCAAGAGGATGGGAATCGACAGAACCTGTTCAATCGGGCTGAACAAAGTGGCGGATATGGCTCTTCCCCTTGCGCTGTTTCAGCACGCCGTCAGGATAATCGTGGATGAAGAGGGGACCGAAGGAGGAGCGGCAAGCCTCGGGGGTATGCTCGGAAGTTCAGGAGCGGAATACACGCCGAAGAGAATCAAAATCGACAGTCCGTTCGTATATCTGATACGCGACGTACAGTCGGGTACGGTGCTTTTCATGGGAGCGGTCACCGCATTATGACGAAACAAGGGAGGTCTTCGGACCTCCCTTGAATTATCTCGGTGAATTAGAACCAAATCATCTCGGGGGATAAGAACCGGAGAATGTATCGCCGCCATTAGGGTCGCCTGTCTTCAGGCCCTTCGAAAGCCAGTTGACGCGCCATTCGCTGCGGCCATGGTTGAAGGATTCCGGCATCTCGTAGCCATACGCCTTCTTCTG
>JAIDTS010000125.1 GCA_029060585.1 Muribaculaceae bacterium | reverse complement strand
AGCTCTCCCTTCCTATCCGTGCGGCTTTCTCTTCCTGTCTTCGTCATCGAGCGGATAATACCGTCGAGATATGATGCGGAAAGTTTGGTAGGCGGAACATACCGTGGACGGCTGTAGATGCTTGGCGTCAGTACGTCTGCCTTCATGCGCTGCTGCGTCTCCATCGACGCAGCGACAGCCGCCACAAGATCCGACGTCTCGTCGGCCCTTGTGGCGGGAGTGCCTGCGGCTAATGCCGCGAGAGAAATGAGTATGGTCCGTAATATCTTTTTCACAATTTCACGCATAAAAATCTCACGTGGAAAAAATCTCACGAAGAGGGGCAGCCAATGGTAACATTCGGAGAGCGGCAGAAGTATGGAAAGCCAGAGCCCTTCCTACCTATTTTTTATTCTTCAGCTCTTCGATGAGGGGTTTGCCGTAGAGAATCCAGGCAGAGCAGGCCACGAATGCCAGGAATACGAAGCCGACCAAAATAAGCGGTTTGCGTGGCGACGTAGGCTTTATCGGCACCGTCGCCGGCGACACCGTCGCATATACCGGCGTCTGCTCCTGCACCTTCGCCTTCGCTACCTGTACCTGCTGGGCTGTCTGGTTGTAGAGGTTGAATGCAAGGGTAGCCTCGTTCTGCAAGCGCTCGCGC
Source organism: Muribaculaceae bacterium (assembly GCA_029060585.1). Next base: position 1,568 of record JAIDTS010000125.1, on the reverse strand, counting down.
GTAGTCTGCGCCGAGTGGAGTATCAGGCCGTTGTTGCGGTCAAGATAGTCGGCGTAGGTCTGCTGCGCCTTATAGTAGTTTGCCTTCGCCTCCTCATTGAGGAGTTCGGCGTATTCAAGGTCTTTGCGGGCCTTGTTGGTGCGGTAGTCCGTGATATAGTCCTGAAGCCTGTTCACGACTGTATCAGCCAAAGTGGCTGATACAAGGGGATCCTGCATCATCACGGATATCGTGATCACCGATGTCTTAGTGTCTACCGATGCCGATATCCTGTTCTGTAATGCCATCACGACGGCGTTCTCCTCATTGGTGAGCTTGAACGTATCCGGTTTTTTGTTGGGGTCGGCGGCTTCGTCGTCGCCACCGCGCAGCATACCGAGTAATTTGAAGGGAGCGCCCATCACGGCCGACCACCATGGGGCCCTGAGGTCATCCTCCACATACTGACGGAGCGTCACCTTCTCCGTCCCATCGATATCCTCCACGGGCACGTCGAAGAGTCCCACGAGGAATGGCACCGAGCTCACCACGTCGGGATAGAGTGTGGGGTTTACGGCATCAGAGCCAGACTGCGCACCTCCTCCTATTCCCACCATCGCCGCCATCGCGCCGAGGCTTCCGCTTATCTTTTGGCCTCCTCCCGCTTCCGGAGCAAGCTTAACCGACGTCGAGTACTCTCGAGGTATACTGAAAGCCACAACAAGACCCACAATGGCGCCTACAAGGCACCATAGGGCAATCTTCTTCTTCTGCTTCCAGAGCTTCATGGCGAGTTCCAGAAGGTCGATCTCCTGTTCCTCGTCCTGCTGCCCGTTGTCTACGTCCGCTGATGTGCGGAGCTTTATATCATCGTCTTTAGTATCCATTTATCTTAACTAAATGCATAATGCATAATTATTTCTCACTCGCTATTTCTTAAAGATAGCCACCACAGCGGCGGTCATCGAAGCCAGAGATCCGAGAGTAGTCGCGATCGAGAGCACCTTCGTCCAGTCGAAACCGGAATCTTTCGGCTTGCTAGGCACGATAATCTGGCTACCCGGTTCTATGACGGTGCTTCCCTTCGCCTTCGACGCCGAACCATTCATATAGACAACGTATGCCTTGTTCTTACGTGCTGTCTCGCTGTAGCCGCCGGCCTGGTCGATGTAGTAGTTGAGCTTCTTGCCAGGCACATATACGACGGTGTTGGGGAAGAGCACATCGCCCGAGATCTTAACCGTACTCTGGAGTTCCGGGATGTAGAGGCGGTCGCCTGCCTGGAGCACTACGTCGTAGCTTGATCCGGGATTCTCTAGTGCCTTCTGGAGGTTGATACCGACCGACTGCACGTCATCGAGGTTGAGCTTATCGAGCGATATGGAGTCTGTGCCCTCCTCCGAGTTTGCCTTTGCCAGACGGATAGTCTCCTCGCGGCGTGCACGTTCCTCCGGTGTAAGCTGGCGCTTGAGGTAGGCACCCTGTACGTAGGCGCTCTCAAGCAGGCCGCCCGAGCGCTTGATGAGTTCGGAGAGACGTTCGTTGCGCGACTGGAGTACATAGTCGCCGGGGAAGAGCACCTGTCCGTC
>JAIDTS010000124.1 GCA_029060585.1 Muribaculaceae bacterium | reverse complement strand
GTCCACCATTCGGCAAGATTGCCGTCTTTATCGAATTTTCGGCCACTGTCGTCGAAGCCATGAGTCATCTCGTGTCCTATCACAACACCGATAGCCCCGTAGTTGAGCGCGTCGTCTGCTTTAGGATCGAAATAGGGGGGCTGGAGTATGGCAGCTGGAAAGCAGACCTCATTGGTAGTCGGATTGTAGTATGCATTGACGGTCTGCGGTGTCATGTGCCATTCCTCCTTGTCGACTGGTTTGTTGAGCTTTGATCGATTATCCTTGTTAAACCATTTCGAAGCTTCCAGCACATTGTCATGATAGGATTTAGTGGGGTCGATGTGTATTTCGGAGTAATCTTTCCACTTGTCGGGATATCCGATCTTCACGGTGAAGGTGGAGAGCTTCTCCAAGGCTTTGGCCTTTGTGTCGTCGCTCATCCAGGAAAGCGAGCGGATATGTTTGCCGAGCGCTTCCTTCAGATGTCCGGTCAGCCTGAGCATGTATTCCTTGTTCTCTTCCGGGAAATATTTCTCCACATAGAGTTTACCGACAGCCTCGCCAAACATGGAATTAGGAAGCGACATAGCCCTTTTCCAGCGTGGACGTTTTTCTTCACGGCCGCTCATCACCCGGCCGTAGAAATCGAGATTGGCGTCGATGAAGTCATCGCTTAGCAGACTGCTTGCTTCGCTCACAGCTTCATAAGTCATGAAATCTTTGATTTCCTGCGGTGTGAGGGAAGTGAGATAGTCGGTTATGAAGGCTGTGAAGGAAGGATTCATGACGTTGGCTCTGTCTACTTCAAGCCCCATAAGACTGAAATATTTATCCCAGTCGAATTTAGGATATTGCGACTTAATCTCTTCCATAGTCATCATGTTGAAGCGCTTCAAAGGGTCGCGGAGGTCTTCACGCGTCATCTTGTTGCGGGCGAGTTCTGTTTCTATCTTTATGACGCTTTTCCAAACCCTTTCTTGAGATTCTGCATCATATCCGATAAGTTCCATCAAGCGTTTTACGTATTTTTCATAGCCGGATAAGATCTCATCGTTCCGTTCGCTTTTCTCCAGATAGTAGTCCCTGTCGCCCAGTCCGAGACCTGTCTCTCCGAAATGCATTATATTCATGTTGGAATCCATCGGATCGGGTCCGACACCGGTGCCGAAGAAACTTCCTCCAATTCCCGAGTGCTGCCATGCGAGGAGTTCCTCCATCTGTGAAGTGTCGGCATTGGCTATCTTGTCGAGAATGGGGGCAAGGGGTGCGGCTCCTTCCTCGTTAAGGCGTTTCTCATCCATGCCCATGGCGTAGAGGTCGCTGATCTTTTGAGCCAAGGTTCCTGGGGTCTTAGCATCAGGATGTTCGGAAAGATTGACTATCAGGTCTCTTAGCTGCTCGCGGGCATCTTCGCGGATCTTATCAAACATTCCGAATGAGGAGTATTCTCCTGTCAGCGGATTGGCGTCCATCCATCCGCCGTTGGCATATCTGTAGAAGTCATCGCGAGGCGACACGCTGGTGTCGAGATTGTTACGGTCAATTCCGTGCTGTATATTGCTCATTCCTAAATTATTCCTTTTGATTCAAAACTGTCACTATTATCGCTCCACGTATTGCTCACCCCTTTATTTCCTCAAGTTCCATTGTGGCGAGCTCCCAGACCGACATTCCGTTCTCAAGGTCTTTCTGTGCCTTGGCGTAGGCGTCGAGTGTTTCCTGAGATGTGTCGCCGGAGGCTATCTTGTCTTCAATTTCCTTCTGAAGTGTCTCAAGACGTGTGATCTCGGATTCCGCATCCTTCACCTTCTTTTCCGCTTTCTTTATCACCTTCTCGCGTGCCTTCTGCTCGGCATAAGAAAGTTTAGGTGCGTTTTGAGCCGGTTTGACATCAATCTGGGTGTTGTTCTGACCCGGCTGTTGCGATTGTTCAGCCTGTCGCCCCGTCGGAGACTTGGTGAGTTCGAGATCGCGGAGGTTCTCAAGGTTTTTCGAACGTAAGAAATCGTAGATGCCCCCGAGGTTTTCCCTTACCTTGCCCCCTCCGAATTCATAGACCTTCTCCACAAGTCCGTCGAGGAAGTCTCGGTCATGGCTCACTACGATCACTGTTCCGTCGAAATCCTTGATCGCTTCCTTAAGGATATCCTTGGTCTTGAGGTCGAGATGGTTGGTAGGTTCGTCAAGGATAAGGAAATTGACCGGCTCGAGT
>JAIDTS010000123.1 GCA_029060585.1 Muribaculaceae bacterium | reverse complement strand
TTTAAACAACTTCAATCAGTGAATTCACATAAACTATGCAAAATTAATAAAAAAAGTTGGGATAGCCAAATAAAAAAACACTGAGACATTGAAGTTGGTTAAACTTATTTACGAATTATAAAAATTACAATGAAGAATTAAACCAAAGATTCTTTTTATTAACCTTCCGCCATCTTTCCGGCGTATTTTCCATCATTCATCAGTCACGATGCCCGCATCGTTCCTTCTTCATGAAGAAAAATCCGCTCGAAAACCTGACGAAATCTTAATAAAAAAATAAGTCTAAACAACTTCACTAAATGTGAATTTCCGAGGCCATTGTGAGCCCTCAGCTCCCTTATTGTGTGGTTGAGTGCATTGCTAAGCAGGAGCTATTTGTGTTTGTGCGAAAAAATCGTTAACTTTGCAACTTCATAGAGTTGATAACCCAACTAAGACATGATATGAAAAATTTTCTTATTACCGGACTGGCGGCTCTTGCCGCTTCGACGGCTCTCGCCGACAGTCCCCTTTGGATCCGCGATGTGGCGATCTCTCCCGATGGCCAGACTATCGCCTTTACCTATAAAGGCGATATCTTCTCCGTCGCCGCGAACGGGGGCGCGGCGCGCCAGTTAACCTCCAACAAGGCTTTCGATTCCAAACCCGTATGGACACCCGACGGCAACCGCATTGCTTTCCGCTCTGACCGCGAAGGCTCGGACGATATCTTCATCATGAACGCCAACGGCGGAAATGTGGAGAGACTGACATTTTCCAGTATCGCAGAGCAACCACTCGCTTTCCTCAACGACTCGACCCTCCTCTTCTCGGCCAACGAGATGCCGGCGCGCGGCAGCGCACAGGCCCCGATACTGCCGCAGACCTATTCGCTGAATATCAACCGTCCCGGCGAACGAGCCTCGATGTTCCTCTCGATGCCGATGCTCTTCTCTTCCAACGGAAAGGACGGCCGCATCATATTCACCGACAAAAAAGGTTACGAGGACCCCTTCCGCAAGCATGAGCGCAGCTCAGGCACCAACGACATATGGCTTTACGACAATGGAAGTTTCAAACAGTTGACCTCCTTCAACGGCCATGACCGCAACGCAGTGTGGGCGCCGCAGACGGATTCCTTCTTCTTCCTCTCGGAGGAGGACGGAACCCTCAACGTCTATGCCGCCGACCTGAACGGCAAGAAGCGGAAGCTGACAAACTTCGAGAAACACCCTGTGCGCAACCTCTCGGCCTCTGACAACGGATTGATGGCATTCAGCTGGGACGGCGAACTCTACACCCTGCGCGACGGCGGGCAGCCTCAGAAGGTGAGCATAGACATCGTGGCCGACGACTATGACGCAGACCTCGTGAAACGTTACGTCACCGGGGGTGCTTCCTCATTCTTCCCGGCCCCGAAGGGCAACGAGCTTGCGATAGTGATCCGCGGCGACGTGTACGTCACCGACACGAAATACAAGACAACAAAGCGTATCACCGACACGCCGGACCAGGAACGCACCGTAAGTATCGCGCCAGACGGCAAGACGATGGTGTATGACTCCGACCGCGACGGCTACTGGCAGCTCTTCACTGCCAAGATAAAGGATCCGAAGGAGGAACAGTTCGCCTACGCCACCGAGATAGTGGAGGAACCCCTCTACAAGTGCGAGACCAGCGCCATGCAGCCCGTCATCTCCCCCGACGGCAAGAAAGTAGCATTTCTTGAAAACCGTTCGACGCTCCGCGTCATTGACCTTGACACGAAGAAGGTGACTACTGCCCTCGACGGTAAATACAACTACTCCTACTCCGACGGCGACCAGCAGTTTGTATGGAGTCCCGACAGCGAGTGGCTGCTGATGAACTATATAGGCGTCGGCGGCTGGAACAATACCGACATCGCCCTCGTGAAGGCCGACGGCAGCGAGGTGATAGACCTCACGGAGAGCGGTTTTTCTGAAGGAAACCCGAAATGGGTGCTCGGCGGAAAGGGTATCGCTTTCGAGTCGGCGAAGTACGGCATGAAAAATACCGGCAGCTGGGGCAACCAGAGCGACATCATCCTCATGGCCCTCGACGGTGAGGCCTGGGACGACTTCAATATGACGGAGGAAGAGGCGGCTCTCAAGGAGAAGGATTCCAAGGACAAGGATGAGGCCGACGACGCAGACAAGGATAAGAAAGACAAGAAAGGAAAGAAGGACAAGAAGGGAGATAAGAAGGCCGACAAGAAGAAGGATGAACCCAAGTTCACCCCAGACCTCGCCAACCGACGCTACCGCACGAAGCGACTGACGGGCAACTCCGCGCTCATCGGCGACTTCTTCCTGACCCCGAAGGGCGACAAACTATATTATACCGCATCGAGCACCGAGGGAAAGCGCAATCTCTACTGCCGCGACCTGAAGAAGGGTGACGTGTCGGTGGTAAGCTCCGGCATCTACAGCATCGAACCCGACGCGAAGGGTGAAAACCTCTTCCTCTGGGGCAACAGCGGAATAAAGAAGATGAATCTCTCCAACGACAAGATGGATGATGTGGAATACGAGGCACTCTACGACAGAAGCCCATCGAAGGAACGCGCCTACATCTACGAGCATATGCTGCGTCAGGTGAACGATAAATTCTATGACGAGAACCTCCACGGTGTGGACTGGGCATACTACGGCGACCACTACCGGAAGTTCCTCCCATACATCTCAAACAACCGCGACTTCGCGGAGATGCTGAGTGAGATACTCGGCGAGCTGAACGCCTCGCACACCGGAGGACGCGCGTATGGCGACGGAGCTCCGCTCTCGACGGCATCGCTCGGCGCATACTACGACGAGACATATGACGGCGAGGGTCTGAAGGTGGCGGAGATCCTCGCACGCGGTCCCCTTTCGACTAAAGCCGCCGACATCCAGCCCGGTGAGATAATTCTCGCAATCGACGGCGAGACGATAGCTCCGCGTCAGGATATCAGTGCGATGCTCGACGGCAAGGCCGGCAAGAAGGTGCGCCTCTCGGTGAAGGGCAACGACGGCAAGACACGCGAGGTGAGCGTGCGTCCGACATCGCTCGGAGGTCTCTCCAACCTGAGCTATCAGCGTTGGGTAGAGCGCAACGAGCATATCGTGGATTCCGTATCGGGAGGCAAGATCGGCTACATACATGTGCAGGGTATGAATACTGCAAGTTATCAGAACGCCTACGAGCGTCTGCTGGGTAAGTACAGGAACTGCGACGCGGTGGTGGTAGACACTCGCTACAACGGCGGCGGCTGGCTCCACAACGACCTCGCGATACTTCTTAACGGCAAGGAATACGCGCAGTATTCGCCCCGCGGGCAGTATATCGGCAGCGAGCCCTGGGCGCAGTGGACGAAACCTTCGGCTATGCTTGTCAACGAGTGCAACTACAGCGATGCTTCGGGAACGCCATACGTGTTCCAGACGCTTGGCATCGGCGATGTAGTCGGTGCTCCTATCCCTGGCACTATGACGGCTGTATGGTGGGAGACGCAGATAGATCCGTCGCTGGTGTTCGGTATACCGCAGGTGACGAATCTGTCGGTAGACGGCAAGCCGCTTGAGAACCAACAGTTGAATCCGGATATCATTATCTACAACGCGCCGGCGGATGTAGAGGCAGGACGCGACGCGCAGCTGGAAGGAGCCGTGAAGAGTCTGATGAAATAAAAAAATATTTGAAAAAATTTGGTGGTTTCAGAAATTATTGCTAACTTTGCACCGCAAATGAGGGAAAGACCCCTCGAAAGGTGAGGTGGGTGAGTGGCTGAAACCACCAGTTTGCTAAACTGACGTAGGAGCAATCCTACCACGAGTTCGAATCTCGTCCTCACCGCAAAGCCCTGCTGTCGC
>JAIDTS010000122.1 GCA_029060585.1 Muribaculaceae bacterium | reverse complement strand
ATACAGCGTGATCCGGAGGCGCGCCAATATAACTATGTATTCACGCACGGCTGTAATCGCAGGCTTTGAATGCGGGTATCTCGCTGCTTTTCTCTGGGGCATAACAGGGTTATACCGTGGAACAATAACATTCGGTATGATGACGGCCTATCTTCAGCTTGCCGGTCAGATCCAGCGACCGCTCGCCGAACTTGCAAGACTTCTGCCGGGGCTCATACAGTCACACACAGCGTTTTCGAGAATCTTGGAGATAGAGAGATTGCCGATAGAGGATGATTATTCTGAATCTGCTGACAATGAAGGAACCCTTCCAGCAGGAATCTCTTTCCGTGATGTCTCGTTCTGCTATCCCGGGGCTGACCGTCCGGTGTTAAGTCATTTCTCGCATACTTTCGCTCCCGGAACCAAGACGGCGATAATGGGCGAGACCGGAGCTGGGAAGAGCACTCTCCTGCGGTTGATACTCGCTCTTTTGAAGCCGCAGGAAGGAGAAATTGAGATAATAAAGGATTCTCAGTCTGCAACACCGGTATCCGCTGTTACGCGGAGCCGCATCGTATACGTGCCACAGGGAAACAGTCTTCTCAGCGGAACAATCCGCTATAATCTCCGTACAGCCAACCCTGACGCTACTGACGATGAGATGTATGCTGCTCTGCACTATGCTGCGGCAGACTTCGTGAAAGACCTGAAATTCGGACTCGACACGACATGCGGAGAGCATGGAGAGGGACTCAGCGAGGGACAGGCCCAACGAATAGCTATAGCAAGAGGATTGCTCTGTAAAGGTTCGATTCTGCTGCTCGACGAGATTAGCGCTTCCCTTGACGAGGAAACCGAAAAGAAACTTTTCAGCAGACTGTCATCAAAGAGAGGAACCCATACGATCATTTTCGTGACCCATCGCTCCGGAGTGTTGCCTTACTGCGACGATACTCTGACGCTATGACTCAGGTCCTACCCCAAGAAATGTCGCTATATTCTTGGGAATTATGAATTTTTTATTTATCTTTGCGATGTAAATCGAATGTTTATGCAACCATCTACGGGGTCGCATCATCAAATAAGGTACTCAGATCTAAAACAGAAGCAAGATGTCATATTTCAGAACACTTCTTTCCTCACTCGCAGTCAGCATTGCGTTCACTTCCCAAGCTGCGGACTTTTCTCGTATTGCTACAAGCGACAACGGCGACGGAACTTTCAATAATCCTGTCCTTTTCGGAGATTTTCCGGATATGGACGTGGTGCGTGTCGGAGATACGTACTACATGGTGTCTACTACAATGTTCGTATTTCCGGGAGCCACAATTCTTAAATCTAAAGACCTTGTCAACTGGGAGTATTGCGCAAATCCACTGAAGAGGATAGAAAACAGCGAACACTATAACCTTGAAAATGGGAAAAACCGCTATAGCCACGGCCAATGGGCTACCTCAGTGCAGTATAACGACGGAAAGTTCTATATGCTCTTTCTGACGCTCGATGAGGGTGGATTCCTCCTCACCGCTGAGGATCCGGAAGGCGACTGGACGATGCACAAGCTTCCCGAAGGATTCTATGATTGCGGAATAATGTTCGACGAAGGAAATGCATATGTTGCTTATGGAATCGGCGAGATCCATATAGCGCAGGTAGATGAGAATTTCCATAAGGTCAAGGATCAGGCGGTAGCCAAATGTTCACTTGACTCAGGCATGGAAGGTTGCCGCCTTTATCATATAGGGGACTATTATTATATCTATGCCACTTATCCTGGATGGCCCGGACGCCAGACTATGCTTCGCTCGAAAAACCTCTGGGGACCTTATGAAGAAAAAATGGTCCTTGCTGACAATACCGCGACACATCAGGGAGCACTCGTACAGACTGAGGCGGGAGAATGGTGGACCCTTCTCTTCCGCGACAACGGTACTCTTGGACGTATGCCTTTCCTCCTACCAGTGAAATGGGAAGACGGATGGCCGGTAATTGGAACGGATGGAAAAGCCGGCGACAGATATACCAAACCTATGACTGACAAGGAATATCCTATCACCCCACTCCCGACAAACGATCCATTCCGCACTTTCGGGCTTGGAATGCAATGGGGGTGGAACCACAATCCAGATATGTCGAAATGGTCGCTTACCCAGCGTCCCGGATTTTTGCGCCTTTACACCGCATCAATCACGACAAATCCTTATCAGGCACGCAACACCCTGACTCAGAGAGTTCTCGGATATCATAGCGATAAAAATGCTTCTTTCGGCACCATTGCTGTCGATATATCCCATATGGCAGACGGCGATATTTGCGGATTCGGAGTGTTTCAGGATCCTATGGCCTTCATAGGGGTGAAAAAGGAGGGTACGAAACGGCAGTTGATATATCGATCATCCTCGCTGACAAATAAGGTTTCTACAACAGAAAAGAACGGAGACGAAATAAAATCAGATATTATATATCTGCGTGCTGTACCAAGCCATACTTCCGGAAAATGCAGATTCTACTATAGCCTGGACAATAAAGATTACGTATCATTCGGTCCGGAATTCAAGATGGAATATGACCTGTCTGTGTTTACAGGCAATAAGTTCGCAATCTTTAATTATGCGACTAAGCAACTCGGTGGCTATGTGGACGTAGACTGGTTCACAACAGAACCGAACTTTGACGAAAATGAATTCTACGGATCCGATTTCAATGGTTATCCTGATGATGTACTGACCGTGGATCATCTTGAACTCAATGCTGGAAAGGAAATAATGATGCTCCCAGGCTCTTCGAGCTCTCTCGAGGTTACTGCAGTATATATGGATGGCCATAAGGCGGATGTGACCTCCGCGGCTTCGTATATCTCTTCCGATGAAAATGTAGTGAAAGCTGTAAATGGAAGACTCGCTGCAATAAAGGACGGATCGGCATCAGTCGAAATTTCATATGCCGGCGACAAAGGTGAGGCTGCAACAGAAACCGTTGAATTCACCGTTACGTCGTTCCCTCTGGTCGAAGGAATGTTCAATCCAAATATATGGGAAAAGGGCACCTTTGACGAGGAAACGCATAGGGTTACGGTAGGTCAATATGGTTTTGCAGGCTGGCAGTATCCGGGCGGCATCGATCTTTCCGATTATAGATATTGCGTTGCAAAGGTATCAGACTGCAAGGAGGGAGGCCTCTCCTTCCGACTGTTTGATAAGGACAGCTATTGGACCGATGCGTCTGAAAATGGCTTTAATAAGGATGGCTACTCTGTCGTAAGTCTTCCTGACCTCAAGTCCAATCAGGGAAGGGATATGGATCCCTCCCATATCTATATTGTTGGATTCTGGGGGTATGGCAACCAGCCTTTTATCCTGGACAAAGTTTACCTATCTAACTCAGATGATCCTACGTCGGTAGATGGACTCTTAATTTATGATGGAAATAATTCCGTAAATGTATATACCATTGATGGCATGATGGTCAGGAAGGGTATATCGGCCTCTAAAGCCACAGAAGGACTTCCCAAGGGGTTATATATCATCGGCAACAAGAAAGAAGTGGTAAAGTAGTTCAAACTGGATCCTCATTCAGGCTTAAGACATTTACTTTTTAATGAAGTTCTAAAAGTAAGATCAAAGACAATAAGAATGAAAAATATCCTTTATACTTTCCTGTTTGTTTTGCTTGCCATCGTAGCGACAGGATGTACTGAAAAAGACGATTTTATTCCGGAACCAACTCCTACAAGTGTGATTATTTCCGGAACAGTAACAACTACGTCCGGCCAGCCGCTTGCCAATATTCCGGTATATATCGATTACAAAAGATCAGCGTGGCTTGGTCCCCAAAATACACTCCATAAAGCCAAGACCAAAACTGACAACAACGGAAGATATCGGTTGTATTTTGAACCGGAAAAAAAGAGTGACCCGGAAACAGGCTTATTAGAAGGCTATTATCTTTTTGCAGATCTTGATGGACTCTCTTCAAAGGATTACATAAAGCCGAGTGATTTCGATGAAAACAGCAAAGATGTCTATAGCTATGTAATCTACAAGGAATTTGCTCAAGGAGAAAACTTAGAGATCAACCTCCACTTCCCCAAGAAAAAGAATGTGGAGGCTGAATGCCTCAACTTCATTGCTGACCAAAGTTTGTGCATCAGAAACAGTATTGTCTATGGAGTGGACTATGAATCACTGACCAGGACTGTGGAACTCGATCCCAATGGCAACGGTAAAGGTGTCATTCCCTGTGCCGCTGATGAAGCCAATGATCTTGCAGTCTTAAGTACACTCAACATCCCGGATGAACTATATTCCAAAAAGGTCGTGTTTGACAGTAGCAGTGACAATACGATAGTGATCGACAACGATGAGGTGCTTAAGAACTGCAGTTTCAAACTGTCTCTCTATGATTATTTCTCTTTTGACGGGGAACCTTATGAAAATAAAGAGGCGACCTCTACCCCTGCTCCTTTCGATTTCCTTGGATTCAGGATCCTTCCGTCCGACGGGCAATTCGAGGCATTCGGAACCCAACGTTATCAGTATTATGACTCCATTGTGTGGTGCTCGCCTGATTTTCCTGAAACTTTCAAGGTTTTCGAAAAAAAGAATTTTGAGTCGGGATCGCAGGAACATCTTGTCACTCAATGGGGAAGTTACTTTTT
>JAIDTS010000121.1 GCA_029060585.1 Muribaculaceae bacterium | reverse complement strand
ATAGGTTATTTACTAATTTTAAAATTATTTCGATAGGTTAATCACGCAAAATTAAGGAAACTTCACAATATATCCAAATAAAAGTCCCATTTTTTTTTAAAATTTTTAAATTTAACATTCGCACTGCTAAACGAAAGGTGTAGTAAGGTAGAAGCACCAGCTCTCCTAGCCAAAGGCATTGGAATGAGTCAGCCCATGGGAGAGCTGGAGCTCTCCCCTCCTATTTTTTTAAGGTTGCGTATTCCGGCAAAAATCACTATATTTGCGGAAAATTTGAGAATTATGGATACATTGAGATACCCGATAGGTATACAGACCTTCTCGAAAATTATCGAAGAAGGATATTCATACGTAGACAAGACTGCTTATATAAAGACCCTCTTGAGCCAGGGGCAGTTCATTTTTCTGAGCCGTCCGCGCCGTTTCGGGAAAAGCCTTCTACTTTCGACCTTAGAGGCTTACTTCGAGGGACAGCGCGAACTCTTCAAGGGTCTTGCGGCAGACAGTATGGATCTTGACTGGACGCCTTCGCCCGTGCTACGATTTGACTTGAATGCCGAGGATTTCAGCCGTGAGAACGGTCTGGAGAGTCTACTAACACGCCTTCTTGGGGAATATGAGGAGCAGTATGGAATGACGAATTCAGCAGGCACTGTAGCGGGACGATTCTCCCAGCTTATCCGGAAAGTGACCGAACAGACGGGCCGCAAGGTTGTCATACTGATAGATGAATATGACAAACCGCTGCTCGACATTGAGGAGAATAAGGAGCTATTTGAGAAGAATCAGCGCACACTCAAGAGTTTTTACGGCAATCTCAAGAGTATGGACAGATACATACGGTTTGCTTTCATAACAGGCGTGGCGCGCTTCAGCAAGGTCAGCATCTTCAGCGACCTCAACAATCTCAAGGATATATCAATGGCGGATAAATACGCCAATATCTGCGGATGGTCGGAGAATGAGCTCGTGGATAAATTCCGTCCCGGCATCGATACTCTGGCAAAAAAAAGGAAGGAATGCTTTGAGGATACGCTCCGCGCCATGAGGGAATACTACGACGGCTATATGTTTACAGAAGAGGGCTCGCGTCTATACAATCCCTTCAGTGTGCTCAATGCCCTTGACATGGAGAGGATTGATCCGTACTGGTTCGCGACCGGAACACCGACGTTTCTGGCAAGACGTATAAAGGCTATGGGTATCTTTCCTCCGGACATCAACGGAAAAATGTGCACTCGCGAGGATCTGATCTCCGTAGGTCTCAACGACCGCAACCCTATCCCTCTGATGTTCCAGACCGGCTACCTGACCATTGCTGACTATCATAAGGAAGCCAACCTCTACGAACTTCGCTTTCCGAACCGCGAGGTAGAAATCGGATTCTATCGACAACTACTTCCGGTGTATGTTCCTGACGTCAGCGACTCTTTCAGCCCGCTCTCATTCACACTCTTCAAGATGGATCTCGTAGAGGGACACATCCAGGACTTCATGAAGCGACTGGCCACACTGCTGAAGGATCTTCCGGGTGAGGATCACAACGAGTCGACCTACAGAGCAGTCACCTACCTAATCGCTGTTCTATGCGGTAGTTCTGCCATCGCGGAGCACCACGGCTACAAGGGACGCAGCGATATCGAAGTGAAGGCAGGTAAATACATCTATGTCTTCGAATTCAAGTATAATAAGAGCGTGGACGAGGCAATGGACCAGATTCATTCCCGAGACTACGCGGGGCGCTATGCGATGGACAATCGCACCGTCTTCCTCATTGGCGCAAACTTCAACGAGAAGAAGGAGGAGCGAGGCCTTCAATATGAAATAGCAAAATTATAGAGTTATATTTTGTTAAAAATACGTCGGCCCATCGCTTATAAAAAATATTTTTAGTATCTTTACACGTTTAAACCAACTAAAAACACGTACCTGACCAGCGAAACGATATGAAGAGCCTGTCGGAAATCATGACGAAACTGCCACTGCCGCTCAAAGCGGCGGTGATTACCGTCATGACCCTGCTCTGCTCCCACTTCGTGGTCTACGACCTTATGGAGGTCTCTTTCTTTTCCCCTATGGAGAAGGCCAGCGACTTCAGATTCAGCGACTTCTACACGATAGTAGCCGACGACAGGGCAGTCTCCACGCTGGATGAAAACATCGTCATCGTGCCGGTAGACGGCATGACACGCAAGGAAATGGCCCGCACCATAGAAGACATCGACTTCTGCGAGCCTGCCGCAGTGGGCCTCGACATCGCCTACGCACCACCATCCAATCCCGACGATGACCCGCTCGCGGAGGCGTTAGCCTCCTGCGGCAACCTCGTGATGCCCGTCAGAGTGATTCATGACGATGATGGAGACCACATACAGCATCTCTCATATTACGACAGCATCGTAAATCCGGAGAGGGGCTACGCCGCCGTCAACATTCAGGGCGACCTGAGGCAACGATCTACGGTCAGGGAATTCACCGGCAGTTTGCAGACTGAAGAAGGGGAAATACCCTCAATGGCCGCAGCCCTCGCCGGAATCGTAAGCCCCGAAGCCGCAGACAGACTAAAGGAGAGAGGAGGGAAAGACGAATATATCCGTTTCCACTCCCGGAAGTTCGACACGATAGATCCTGACGAGATAATCGACAGTCAGGATCTGCTCAAGGGCAAGATCGTGCTTGTAGGAAAGATGCAGAACGCCGGCGACCTACACGTCACGCCGCTCGACAACTTCACACCGGGTCTGCTTATCCACGCCCACACCGCAGCCACGATCCTCTCGGGCGACTACATAAGGACTCTGTCTACATTTGAGACCTACGCCGCGGCAGCAATAGTATGCTTCATTATCGTATGGCTCAACATGCTGCTCTTAGAGAGTCCCGTTGGTCCGCTGATTGTCAGGCTGGTACAGGTAGGTATGCTCTACCTCATGATAGTAGGGGGCACGATGGCATACATACACCACAGCTTAGATCTCAATTTCTCTTTCGCCATCATGGCGGCATCGCTGGGGGTGGCAGCCTGCGACGTCTACGTCGGACTATTCAACAAGAACGGACTCTGCGACAGAATCTCCGGAATATTCAGAAAACCAAACGACAACCGCATATGAAAAAGAATCCATCAACAAGAATAATCCTTGCGATACTGGGGCTTGCCGCGGCCATCATGGCCTCCGACAGCATATCCGCAGCCTTGCAGATATATAAGGTGAAAGGAAACGTGACGGTCAAGAAAGGGAATATGACGATTACGGCTTCCAGACGCTCGAATGTTGTCGGCAGCGACCTCCTTACAATTCCCAAAGAAGGAGCCATAGATATCCTCGATACCAAATCGCATAGGATCTATTCATCCACCGAAACAGGGAGCATGACGGTAGAGACGTTGATGAAGAAAGCTGAATCGCATGCTTCCGATATCACCCGGAATATCAACAGAAAAGTGCTTTCGGCCGTTGCCGACAACGCCGATCAGAAACGAAAAGGCTACGAAGCTCTCGGAATGACGCTGCATGAGACCGACGCCATAGCTCACCCTCCGGTAGACCTTCCTGATGGAGTGAGCTATCTTTCATATCTTTTAGACAACGTGAAGGATGCCGACCAGACTCATCAGAGCTATATCTCACTATCCAGAGCCTCTTTAGGCGGAGAGGAGATGGAGATTGACCCTCCCTACCATTTCGTTCTGCACAATTCAATGAGACAACCTCTCTATTTCAACATCATAGGAAAGGATGAAAAGGAAGGCATACGTCTCTTTTTCCCCCAGAATCCTGTAGCAGCACCCCAGACCGAGACCATCGCTTCGGAATATACCTTTGTTCCCGACTTCTCGACAAGGTCATATGTAGCAATCGCCTCAGACGTAGACTTCACGATAGATGACGTCAAAAAACTTCTTGAGGCCGGCTACAATCCCGATGACGACTACTATCTCACAATCCTCACCGTAAAATAACCAACATAAAACATATAACTAAACCAATCATGAAGAAATCTTTACTTATCGCAGGCGCACTTGCGCTCTGCACCCCGATCTTCGCCGAGGAGGCTGTGCCGGCATTCCCCGGAGCCGAAGGCCACGGACGATTCGTAACCGGAGGACGTGGCGGAAAGATCGTCCACGTCACCAACCTCAACGACAGCGGCGAGGGCTCACTGCGTTGGGCCATCGCCCAGGAGGGTCCGAAGACCATCGTCTTCGACGTAAGCGGCTACATCGACCTCAAGAGCCAGCTAAATATGTCGTCCAACACCACGATAGCAGGCCAGACAGCCCCGGAGGGTGGCATAACATTAAGATATTATACCTTATACTTCGGCCAGTGCGACAACGTCATCGTGCGCTTCATACGCAGCCGACGCTCGCAGGTGAAGGACGTCAACGACGGAGCCGACGCCACATGGGGACGCCG
>JAIDTS010000120.1 GCA_029060585.1 Muribaculaceae bacterium | reverse complement strand
CTGATTTAACGCCCCATCTGTCTTAAAAATTGAATATCACTTGCAAAAAATAAGAGGATTTAGTAAATTTGCATTGTGAAGAAGATTTCGTTGCTCATACCCGTCTACAACGAGGAGGCATCGCTTGATGCCCTCTATGCCGCTCTATGCCCATTGCTCAGCAACAGCCATCCCGGCCTGGAGGGGGCAGCATATGACTGGGAGGTCATTCTAGTCGACGACGGTAGTAGCGACGGCTCGCTTGGCAAACTGAAGGCCCTGAATTCCTCTGACTCCAGAATACGCTACGTGAGCCTTTCGAGAAACTTCGGGAAAGAAAACGCCCTGCTTGCCGGTTTCGACCGAATGACGGGCGATGCCATGGTGATCATGGATGCCGACCTGCAGCACCCCGTCGATGCCATTCCGTCTATGATCAGGGAGTGGGAGCGAGGATATGATGATGTCTATGGCCGACGCCTTTCGAGAGGAAAGGAATCCATGTTCAGGAAACTCTTCACTAAAGCCTACTACCGGCTCCTTAATAAGAGTACACGGGTAGATGTGCTTCCGAATGTAGGAGACTTCCGCCTGCTCGACCGTAAGGTAGTGGATTCGATTCGCGCACTTCGCGAGTCGCAGCGATATACGAAGGGCCTCTATTGCTGGGTTGGTTTCAGGAAGACCGGAGTCGACTTCCAGACTGCCGACCGGGCGGCCGGAGAGACCCATATGTCGGCCGGGCGCCTTGTCAATCTCGCCCTCGAAGGAATCACGAGCTACACTACGGCCCCTCTTCGAATAGCGACCGTGCTCGGATTCATCATATCGCTTCTCTCGATATGCTACATGGTCTATATCGTATGCAAGACTCTGATCTACGGCGAACCGATCCAGGGTTTTCCCACCATCATATGCACCATCCTCTTCCTCGGAGGATGCCAGTTGCTCGCGCTCGGCATCATAGGCGAATACATAGGCAAGATCTATATAGAATCCAAGCGACGTCCTCCCTACATAGTAGGCGAGGAAAGCGAGATCTCTTCCTCAGACTCATCACCCCATAAAAGCATACGGCCATGAAGATACTGATGCTCGGCGACTACTCCAATCTGCACGCATGCCTCGCCAAGGAGCTGCGTCGACGCGGACATGAGGTGACTCTCGTCTCCGACCGGGGAGGCCATATGAAGACCGATGCGGATGTGGAACTACGGCGTTCCTCAGGCCTTGTCGGAGGCATACGCTATCTCTACCGCATAATGGCCTCGCTCCCCTCATGGAGCGGCTACGACGTGGTGCAACTCATCAATCCCGGATTCCTTAAGCTGAAGCCGGGAAAGCTGCGCATGGTCTACGATATACTGAGGAAAAACAACCGTTCGGTCTTCCTAACCCTCTGCGGCAACGACCACTTCTTCGTCAAAGACTGCGTTGACTCCGACATTTTCAGGTTTTCGGAGTTCCGCATCGGCAAGGAGAAGACACCCCTCGTGAAATGCGCTCCGCGTCGCGAGACGGGATGGCTCAGTCATGAGAACGCCATCTATACTCAGCATCTCTATGACACTGTCGACGGAGCTATGTCGGTGCTCCCTGAATACGACATGTCGGCCCGCCTCCATATGGATCCGGAAAAGCTGACGTTCACCAATCTTCCTATCGAGATAGAGAATCTCGAGTATACGGAAATGGATACACGCGGACCCGTAAGGGTACTTATAGGGATGCGCGGCAATATGGAGATACAGAAGGGGACAGCCCGGATGCTCGATATTTGCCGCAAACTGGAGGAGGAAATGCCCGGAGAGCTGGAAGTGCGCGTTGTCAAAGACCTTTCCCTGTCTGAATATCTCGACGAGCTCCGCTCAAGCCACATCGTGATAGATCAGCTATATTCCTATTCTCCGGCTACCAACGCCCTTCAGACCATGGCGCTCGGCAGGGTGACTGCTTCCGGTGGACAACCGGAATTCTATAATTACATCAATGAGCCTACAAGTCCTATATTCTGCCTTTCTCCTCTTGAAGACGGGGATACCATCAAGGAAAGGCTACGGAGCCTTGTGGCAGACAGAGAAACTCTCGCAGAAATGGCGGCTGAGGGACGCCACCTCGCGGAGCGCCACAACGACGTGCGCGATATAGCCCCCCTTTTCGAGGCTCACTGGCAGAAACACATGAAGAGATGATGACTGTAATGAACGCGAATGAAGACTCCGGCGTCCCTCGCCTGCCGTTGCTGCAGGTGCTGATATGCGCTTTCGGCAAGGAAGGTATGGAGCGGGTGGCATCCGTATTCCATCCCCACGTGGATGGGGTGGAGTATCTTGTCAGCTGCCAGCGATATCCATCTGGAGAGCGGCTGCCGGAAGTTCTCGCCAGGGATGATTTCAGGATCATAATCTCTGATACCACCGGACTTTCAGTCAACCGCAACATCGCGCTCTCGCACGCTTCGGCGCCCCTTATTCTGATCAGCGACGACGACACAGACCATACAGAGGAGGGACTCCACGACGTCATCGACTCATTCGCCTTACATCCGGAAGCCGACATCCTGACATTTAGATATGCCTCGGAGCATTCCCGCAAGCACTATCCGGATTACATCTACGACCTCCGCCGGAAACAACACTTCATCTCTTCTATAGAGATGGCGATGCGTCGCGCTTCCGTCCAGGGAAAGATATGGTTTAACGAGAATTTCGGAGTAGGGGCTCTTTTCCCATCAGGCGAGGAGGAGGTTTTCCTGCAGGACTGCATCGACGCCGGACTCAAATGCCTCTACGTCCCGAAGACCGTGGCACGCCATGACGGGTCTACGACTTCCGACCGCAACCTCATGCTTGCGTCGCGTCCGCAGACTAAAGGAGCGGTTTTCCTGCACCTGCACCCACGCGACTGGCCTATTCGCATGATCACCCACGCCATTCGCGAATGGCCCCTATGGCGGAAAGGACTCGTTCCCTCTCCCCTCTCCTACGGCCTCAACTGGCTCAAGGGAGTCCGCATGGCGAAAAAAATGAAGGTGTATCTTACTCCCGACAATTCAAAACCCTTGTTTTAGCAATGACGGAAGATGTTAGAAAGGGAGAAAACAGCTTCAGGAGCATCCTGAAGGGAACGTCGGTCTTCGGTGGAGTCCAGGTCTTCAATATCCTCGTCTCCGCCGTGAGGCTTAAGTTCGTGGCTGTTCTTCTCGGTCCGGCCGGCATGGGCGTAGCGGGTCTTTTCAACACATCCTCTCTGACCATCCAGCAGTTCGCTTCTCTTGGACTCAACCTATCGCTGGTCAAGGAGGTAGGGCGCGCAAAAGAGGATAACGGGCGTCTTGCCGACATTCTGACTGCGGCGCGACCCCTTATGCTTCTTTCCGCATGTCTTGGAGCACTCGTATGTCTCCTATTCCCTGGCATTCTGTCTTCCGTCACATTCGGTTCGTCAGCGTTCAAGAGCGCTTTCCGGCTACTCTCCGCAGCCGTCTTCTTCTCGATTGCGGGCAGCGCCTTGATGTCGGTTCTGCAGGGACTCCATGCGGTTCGTCCTCTTTCGAAGGCAAGTGTCGTGGGCTCGGTGGTAGGTCTCGCCGTCGGAGTACCGCTATATTGGCTGCTGGGCAATTCCGGCATCGTGCCCGCTATGGTAGTGCTGTCGCTGTCTACCTGCCTGTGGTACTTACTGTCGTTGCGAAGGGTGCTCGCCACTCAGCCCGCAGTTTTCTCCCGTGAGGTGCATCTGCCCATCCTGAAGCGCATCCTCGCCATGGGCGTAATCCTGATGAGCAACGACCTTTTCCGCAATCTCGTCAATTATATCGTCTACGTCTTTCTTCGAGCACGCGGAGGCACGGATGAGGTAGGTTTTTTCACCTCCTGCTCCACCATGACTTCGCAGTATTCAGCCATAGTGTTCACTGCCATGGCGATGGATTATCTTCCGCGTCTATCCGCCGTAGCAGGCGACAACCGCCGGATGTGCGACGTGGTCAACCGTCAGATAGAGGTTGTCGGGTTGTTGATATCTCCCATAGTGTGTGCCGTTGTGTTTCTCGCCCCCTGGGTGATGGAAATCTTTCAGACGGAGGCCTTCATGAGAGCTGTGCCCCTTCTCCGCCTGCTTGCCGCGGCTGTCACTGTCAGGGCCCTTATGTATCCACTCGGCTATATAGTCTTCGCGAAAGACAACCGATCACTTTTCTTCTGGATGGAATCTGTCGGGGCAAATCTCCTTACACTTGCGCTGACCTGCGGCGGATACCTCCTCTTCGGTCTCGACGGACTCGGCTATGCCGCAATCGCAGACTGCTGCATATGTCTATGCGTCTACATCGCGGTCAACAGCCGTCTCTATGGCTATCGGCTCTCGTCGGAAGCCTCCCGCATAATGCTTTACGCCGCCATCGCTACTGGCGCGATGACGGCGTTGAGTTTTTCCCTTTCGGGCGTGGCTATGTATATCACTGCTTCAGCACTGCTTTTAGCCGTATCCCTGCTGTCCGGCAGGCTGCTCCTGAGCCGACTCGGAAAATGATTATCTCTTCCTTCTTCTTACTGATTTTGCGGCATTCGAATTGCTGGACGATGACGACGATTTCGGCTTCGAGACTTTCGGAGAGCTCGGTTTCTTCTTTCTTGAAGATGCCGACGCCTTCTTGCGACCGGAGCGTTTGGAGGTGCGGGCCGTAACAGGCTTCTCCTCGTCGGCGCTTACCGTGGTTCGCTCCGGTATGGAGTCGCCGTTAGCGATGGCAAGCTCCCGGGCGGCGGCAGCCTCTTCCTCCTTCTCGCGCATGGCGAGGTACTCATCCCTTGTAGGCACCCATAGGTCTTTACCGAATTCACGCAGACGGGTGTCGATGCTGTCCTGAGCCCGCTTCATGTCGTCCTCGTCGGGAAACATCTGGGCCATGGAAAGGTTTCTGAGGTTTTTTGTCTTGTAGATGTCTCCCTTATACATCCCAAGGTTGAAGTAGTCGTCAAGGCTGTACTGCGGAAGGTTGTTGTCATCGGTGAGGAAAACGTATTGCTGGGCCAGATAAGGACGCAGCTGGTCGAACTTAACCCAGAACATCGGATAGTTGACGTCGCCGCCGTAGTCGCTCCCGCGCGTCAACACCGGGCATATGGCCTCCACGAAAGTCTTCATCCGGTTTGACCGGCGGTCAAACTCCCACTTCTCTATTATGTAGTATTTAAGCACCTGGCCGGTGGGCACGTCAGGCTCCTCTATGGTGTAGGTGGCCCTGTCTCCGTCTCCCTGCTTCTGATACATGATGTCGAAGCGGTCGAGCATCTCTCCTACCTTGATTTTATACTGGTCGGTAAATACCTCTCTGCCGTCGAGATACTCGTAGGCAGGAATCTTGCCGTCTACTACGAGACCGAGAAGTATACGGAAGAGGTTCTGCTGACCGTCTACGATGTCTTCCGGGAAATAGAGTGGAGTGTTCTCGGGCACATTCTTGAGGTCAAGCTCCCTGTAGATATCCCGCTTGTAGGCGAGGTCGGCGTCATGGGTCTGGGTGCCGTCGAAAAATCCCTGCATCCTGTCGGTGATCTTCGGCCCCGTCGTCTCTTCCTGTTTCTGGCCGCGCTTCGAGGCTCCGTTGCGTCTGACCACGCCGGTATTGTCCTGCGCCGTCAGGGAGAGGACGGTGGCCGCGAGAGCGGCTATTGGGAGTATCTTCTTCAATGCTTTCATCATTGTGGGTTTTATCAATTTAGTACTACCTGCATCGGCGAGATATTGCGGGTGATTCCGTCAGGACCCTTCGCCTTTACGTCGGAGATGAAGAACTGCTGGCCGTTCTTGAGTCGGCGGAACTGCTCCTTCTGTCTTGCCGAGAACTTCGCGCCGTCGCTCACCTCAGGGATAGCGTTGCCCATCGAATCGTAGAATACCGTAGAGAACGATACCACTTGATAGGCCACGTCAAGGATTCCGTCGTCGACCGACGCGGAAAGTCCGTCACAAGCCATTAGCGCTGCCTTGCTGATGCGTTTCGGACCTCCTTTGTAGACAGAGGCATTGCCCTGCGCGTCCTTCACCGATATGTAGGCTGTCGGGTCGGGAAGCTGACGGATACGGAAGGTCATGCTTCCGACGTTCTGACTGTGGCCGTCTACCGAGGCGGATACGTTGATGACTGCGTTCTCTCCCACTTTCGTAGGTCGAGCTATCCAGTGGTCGCCGCTCCGCGTGAGGGCACCATTGGTCATGGTTGCGGTCAGAGCGGTCATAGGCACTCCCGGAACAGAAATGGAGATAGGGTTGTCGATACCGGCGTAGAGCACGTTCATCATGGTCGGTGATATGGTGGCCATCGGTTCGATGACGTTGTATTGCGACTTGAACTCATGCTTTTCAAGCGTTCCGTCTCCCTTCTTCACCTCGAGATAGCCGGAATATTCGTGTGCTCCGGTCTGGCCGGCTACGAACTCATAGAGGCCGTCGGGATTGCCGAGTTTCTGTCCGTTGATGAATATCTCCGGTCTCATTGTGGTGTCGATGGCCGCGAGCACGATTCTTGCCGAGTATTTGCCTCCGCGCATGACCATGTTGGAGTTTGGAAGCACATATGCGTTGAGCTCGTTGACGCGGACATCGCCTATGTCGATGTTTGTGATGAGGTTGGAGAGGGCCTCGCTCTCTGCCTGGCTTACGTCGTTCTGCAGTTTTGTGAGCATGGTGACGGCGGCAATAGCCGGCATGTTGTCGAATAGCTTCTCCTCCCATTTCACTTCCCCTACCGTTCCTTTGACATCGGTCGAGGTAGTGGAGAGCATCTCGTTGATGACGCGACGCTTGACGGAGTCGCCGACAAGTGTAGTGACATAGGAGCGGTATTCATCGATTGCCTCGCGCAGTTTCTCGCCTCTCTTGGAAGTCGGGTCGAGAAGCACCGCCGAGGCAGCCTCGAGGTCGTCAAGGTTGGTGAGGTTGGTGTAGTCTCCCTTCTTGCCGTCGGCTTTCTTGGCGATGTCGGTCTTTATCTCCTCGATCATTCCGTAAAGGCTTCCGGTGTGTCCGTGAAGGGCATTCCCCTTTTCATACCATGGCCCGGCCTTGGCCGGGTTCTTCTCATAGAGCTCAGCCAGATATTCGAACTGTATTTTGTTTTTCGTAGCGAGGTTGTCGTTGGTGCGGTGCAGAGAGCTCTGCACCTGCGTGAAACCGTTCAGCACGTCGCTCGAGACGTTGAGCGCGAGCATGGCGGTGAGGACGATATACATTAGGTTGATCATCCTCTGCCTTGGCGACATTCTTGCTACATTGTTTCCTCCTCCTGCCATTGTTTCGTTTTACGTTTTACGTTGTACGTTTTACGTTTTACGTATCAGTTTTCTGATTTAGGGGTTTGATCGAATGGATTTGGTCTCTGCACTCCAGCCATAGGATTGGCCATGTTCATGGTCATCGCCGTTATCATGTTCTCGTAAATCTTGTTGAGCTGGCGCATGTAGCGGCTCATGCGTTCCGTCTCTTCGCAGTAGCGGCTTGATTCGTTGGCCGATTTCTCATACATGTCGCGTATGTCTTTCAGGCCGCGGTTGACGCGATCGATACTCTCAAGCTGCGAGCTTATGCTCTTGAGCTGTATCTCATAGATGGTGTTGAGTCCGCCGATGTTGCGGTTGAGGTCTTCGAGACGCTCTACGTAACCGTTAGACGATGCGGAGACTGATTCGGAGTTGTCTGTGATGGCCTTGTAGGAATTGAGGAGCACCTCGCTCACCTTGTTGAGGGCGTCGGTAGTCTCGCGCAGCTGGGCTATCTGCTCGGTGACACCCTTCATCTGCTCGGCCATGTCTTTCATCGACTCTACGAGGTTTTCGGTGTCTTCCTCGCTGATCTCTACGTTGGGAGCCTGAGCCCCCCCTCCTGTGAGAACTACGGTCTGACCTCCGGAAACACCTTGAGCTCCCTGAGATGACTGCCCGGACTGCTGTACGGCTGGACCTCCGATTCCCTTATAGTCTCCTGCCCCGGCACCTCCTGCTATAACGACTCCCCCCGCTACGCCACCGCCATGTCCGCTCAAATCAGGGCGGTCTTCCGGACTGTGGGTGTCGAGCACCGGGAATACGTCTTCCCAGTGATAGTCTTTCGGCGGACGGTCGAACGCCGTCAGCAGGAACATGGCGATTTCCGTTCCCATGCCGATGCAGAGAAGGGTGCTTCCGCCCGGAAGGTGGAGTATCTTGAAGAGCGCGCCCCAGATTACGACTGCGGCGCCGATGGAATATGCGAAATTGAAGAAACGCTGTCCTTTCTCGCCGTGGAGGAAGCGCTCTATGAAGTTGGCGTATTTGCGGATTCTGACCATTGCTGTCTGAGTGTTGTTTGAGTTATGTCGGTGTCAGAGTGTTACTTTTTCTTCTGAGTGCCCTTTGCGAAACCTATCTGCGAACGCACGCACCTGAATCCTATGTAGGAACGCTGCTCGTTCTGGTATTCCCACTGGCGCAGGTCGCTGCGGAGGTTGTGCATGACGTCTTTCCAGCTTCCTCCGCGCACTATCTTGCGCTTCATCTTGTAGGGATCCTCGATGGCCGCGTTGTATCTGTATTCCGGATTGATATCGCTCGTAAGTCGGTCGATGCTCTCCGTGAAGGCGGTGGATGTCCATTCGCTGACGTTGCCCGCCATGTCGAAGAGTCCAAAGTCATTGGCCTGATATGTCCCTACGGGCGATGTAATGACGTGGCCGTCGCGCACGTAGTCGCCGTCGCCGGGCTTGAAATTGGCGTAGAAGCATCCGCGCTCGTCCATCGGCAATGTCTCGCTCCAGGGGAAGGAGCTTTCTGAGTTGCCTGCGCGTGCGGCGTATTCCCATTCAGCCTCTGTAGGCAGACGGTATGGCTCGATATATACACCTTCTTTGCCGAGGCTGCGGCGCAGATAGTCCGTACGCCAGTTGGCGAAGGCGTTGGCCTGGTCCCAGCTCACTCCCACTACCGGGTAGTTGTTGTAGCCCGGATTTGAGAAGTAAAGGCGTGTATACTGCTCGTTATAGGCGTTGTCGAAGTCGTTGATCCAGGCTGTGGTGTCGGGATACACGTTGACGATATAGGTGTTGAGGAAGTCGAAGTCGCCCGAAAGGGGACGTGTGACGGTCTCCCGTACTATCTCACCTTCGTCTGTGAGGTAGGCGGTGTCTTTCGAGATTATCGGAAGCTCGTAGTTGACGGGATTGTCGGTGTTGTAGTCGCGTCGCGTGGCGTCGAGGCGGTTCTTGCGCTTGGCTGCCTCCGTATGGTTGAAGATCTCATAGCGGTAGTTGAGCTGCGTGGGGTCGAGCTCCCGCTGGCCCGTGATAGGGTTGGTGCGGTAGACACTCTCGATGGCCCTCTGCTCGTCTTCGTTGGCGTTCCGCCAGGGTATCGGTTTGTTCCAGTTAAGATAAGGGGTGATGGGGTTGCCCTCCTTGTCTTCCTCTATCTTGAAGGCCTCGTTGCCGCCGTAGGCCGGGTCGGCGAGACGCTCGCGGATGATGGAGTCGCGCACCCAGAGCACGAATTGCTTGTATTTGGAATTAGTCACCTCGGTCTCGTCCATCCAGAAAGCGTCGACGGAGACTCCCTTCGGATTCCCCTTGATGCCCCAGATGGAGTCGTCCTTGGCGGGACCCATGGCATAGGCGCCCCGGTCTACGAGCACCATGCCGTAAGGCACCGGCTCAGCGAAGGTGCTGCCTCCCACTCCGGTCACTTCGCCGCCCGCGCCTCCGCGTCCGAGCGCGGCGCAGCTTGCGAGCGTAAACATGGCCGCGGCTATCCACAACGCTGCGGATGCGGAGCTGCGGATGGCGGCTGTGATATTTCTGATGTCTGAGATTCTCATTATATTGAGGTTGTTGTGATTGCGTTGTTGGTTGTCTTGCATCCTTTTGGAGCCTACATCAGGCGTATGCTCCGGTGCCGGTGGCGGTTCTTGCCGCCGAAGTCAAGTTTCAGCCGATACCCTACGGTCAGCTCGTGGCTCCCGCTCGATGCTTTCAGTATCCTCGATGTAGGGATGTCGTAGGCGTAGCCGAGCAGGAAGTTCTTGAATTCCGCTCCGAGATTGACGCTCACGGCGTCGTTCCATCTGTAGGCTACACCGCCGAAAAACATCTTGTTGTACCATCCTTTGATCGACGCTACTCCGGAGAAGCTTCGGAAGTCTGATGCCACTATGAGGTCGGGCTGCAATTCTATTAACGTGTTTTTGACCTGAATATTGCTTCCGGCCGTAATATAGAGCACGCGGTCTACATAAGTTTCGAATTCATGGTTGTCCGATGTGGCCGAGGAGGAGGTGGTTCCCTTGGTGTTGAGCTTCACTTTCGGAGCTGCCGGATGCATGAGCGACACTCCCGCATGGAATTTTGGATGCGTATAATGGAGCCCGATTCCGAAGTCGATTGTGCCGCCTCCTACGTCCTGCGTCGGAATGGACGGGTCGTTTGATTCATGGAATTCGTCGTCGTCGGGAATATCGACGTCCGATCCCCTGAACGTAGACCCGAAGTAGCCTACCTGCAGCCCGACTGTCAGCTCGCCGCCGAAAAGCTTCTTGAGCCTTCCGCTAAGCTGTCCGTTGACATAGGTGTTGGAGAAAAGGCCGATACCCTCTTGCGTGACGTTGACACCTCCACCCCATCTGCGTCCGATCAGCTTGAAGGGAATGTCGGCGGCCCCCGTGAAACTCTTGGGAGCGTTTTTTATACCTACCCATTGCATTCTCGCGGCTCCGCGGATACGGAGCCAGTCGGTCGATCCGGCCGCCGCAGGGTTGTAGAGGGTCGGGAGTGCCCACGCCTGGGTGTAGAGGGGGTCGCTCTGCGCGGTAGCCGGCAGAGGACTGAGGGATGCCAGGAGGCAGACAATCGCGGCTGCCGTGGCCCGCAGAATATGGCTGATAGGCGTTTCCTTCATTGGCGGTCGGTAGTTTTTATTCAAAGTAGAACGAGAGCACCACCATGTTGCTCTTCATCTTCGTGAGCGACTGCGTGATCTGCATTATCGCCGGGTTTTCATCGAGGTCGGGCCGGTCGTGCTTCAGTATGTCGGTGAGGCCGAAGCAGAATTTTATCTCGGGGCAGAGCTTGAAGAAAGGGAGGTAGAAGTCGCATCCGAGGCCTACCGTGAGCATCGCGTCGAAGTCTTTGGTTACGATCGGGTCTGAGCGTTTCTTCGATATGTCGAGCACCCCCATGGCTCCGATCGTTACGTAGGGCCGCGTGTTGTGCAATCTGTCGCCCGATATCTTGAGGTCGAGAGGAACCACCACATATGCGTTCTTCATGTCCTGAATCTGCTTCTCTCCGGAGGAGTAGTCGAGCATATGGACGGTCTTGGAGCCGAAATACATGCCTGGAGATAGCCGGAGGTTGAGGTATCTGTGGAGACGCAGGTCGCCGAGCACCGTGGCGTTGAAGCCTGGCGAGAATCCCGGCACCTCCACCTGCCACTGCCGCCCGTCGTCGGTGACGAGACCGGCGTGAGTGAAGGCCAGGTCCTGCACATGTGTGCCGACCGAAAAGCCCCAGTGCCAGCGCTTGAGGTCGGCATACTGTCGGTTGGGAACCTTCTCTCCCCACTTTGCATGCACAGGCTGGAAGACTCCGATGAGCACCGTCGCCAGCATCAGCAGCCGTAAGGCCATATGTCGTAGATTGATTATCTTCATTTCGTTTTCTTAAACATTCTCTGCGTTTCCTTCGCCACTCTGCGCTCTCTGCGTGATTTTCGTGCCTCAGTACAATAAAGAAACGAAAAAATGAAATTTTTCTTATGCAATATTATGATGTTTGCGAATATTTGCTTAAATTTGCACTACGAAACATGTAATAACCCTACTATGAAACGTGTAATAACTCTTGGAGAAATTATGCTCCGTCTGTCGCCGCAAGGTTTCCGGCGATTCGTTCAGTGCGATAACTTTGAAGTCATCTGGGGTGGTGGCGAGGCTAATGTAGCGGTCAGCTGCGCCAATTATGGCATGGACGCTAAGTTTGTAACGAAACTGCCTACTCATGAGATCGGACAGGCTGCTGTCAATGCCCTCCGTCGTTACGGTGTCGACACGCAGTATATCGCTCGTGGCGGCGACCGCGTGGGTATCTACTACTGCGAGACCGGCGCCTCGATGCGTCCCTCGAAGGTGATCTACGACCGCGCACACTCCGCGATCGCCGAGGCCGACCCCTCCGATTTCGATTTCGACGAGATCATGAAGGGTGCCGACTGGTTCCACTGGAGCGGCATCACGCCCGCGATCAGCGACAAGGCTGCCGAACTGACCCGTCTCGCATGCGAGGCTGCCAAGCGCCACGGCGTGACAGTATCTGTCGACCTGAATTTCCGCAAGAAACTTTGGACTTCCGAGAAGGCTCAGAGCATCATGCGCCCCCTTATGAAGTATGTCGACGTTTGTATTGGCAACGAGGAAGATGCCGAACTCTGTCTCGGATTCAAGCCTGATGCAGACGTAGAGGCTGGAGAGACTTCCGCAGAGGGCTACAAAGGCATTTTCAAAGCCATGGCCGAAGAATTCGGATTCAAGTATGTGGTATCCACACTCCGCGAGTCTTACTCTGCAAGCCACAATGGCTGGAAAGCCATGATCTACAATGGCAAGGAATTCTACGAGTCAAAGCGCTACGACATCAACCCGATTGTAGACCGCGTAGGCGGCGGCGACTCCTTCTCAGGAGGTCTTATCTACGGCCTTCTCAATAAGGAGACCCAGGGAGAGGCACTTGAGTTCGCGGTAGCAGCCTCTGCACTAAAGCAGACCATCAACGGCGACTTCAACCTCGTGACAATCGCAGAGGTAGAGGCTCTCGCCGGCGGCAGCGCCAATGGACGCGTGCAGCGTTGATGTCCTGCATGAGAGCTCCGGCTGTCCCCCCCCCAACCCAACAACCGCGCAACCGAAAGTGGAAGCGGCTGGGAGCCTGGAGGACGGGGGAGGGT